>JAAYBP010000200.1 GCA_012730075.1 Acidimicrobiales bacterium
AGGACCGGGCCGTCGGTGTCGATCATCAGCAGCTTGCCGCGGCGTCGGGTGCCGGTGACGCGGCAGCCGACGAGCACGCCGAGCGCGGCCGGGTCGGTGCGCTTCACGAACCACTCGTCGGGGGCGCGGACCCGGGCGATCGTGCGGCCGACGGTGCGGTCGGCGACCCGGCGGAAGTACTCGACCTCCAGGACCTCGGGCACGGGCCGGTCAGCCTCCCGCCGCGGCGCTCAGCGCCCGGTCGAGGTCGGCGCGCAGGTCGGCGGCGTCCTCGAGACCGATCGACATGCGGATCGTGCCGGGGCCGATGCCGACCGCCTCCATCTCGTCGGGGAGCAGGTTGACGTGCGTGGTCGACGCCGGGTGGGTCACGAGCGTCTCGGGGCCGCCGAGCGACGAGGCGAGCTGGGCGACCTCGACCGCCTCGACGAACCGGCGCCCCGCGTCGAGCCCGCCGGGCAGGTCGAAGCAGAGGAGTCCGCCGGTGAGGCGCATCTGGCGGCGGGCCAGGTCGTGCTGCGGGTGCGAAGGCAGGCCCGGGTGGCGGACGTTCGCGGCGCGGTCGTCGGCGTCGAGCCAGGTGGCCAGCTCCAGGGCGGTCCCGGTCTGGCGGGCGAAGCGCACCGGCAACGTGCGGATGCCGCGGATGCCGTTGGCGGCGTCGTACGGCGAGGCCGTGGCGCCCTGGAGGACGGCGAAGCCGGTGAGCCACTGCACCAGCTCCTGGGACGTGGCGACCACGCCGAGGGTGGCGTCGTTGTGGCCGGCGAGCGCCTTGGTGGCCGAGTGGACGACGATGTCGACGCCGTGGTCGATCGGGCGTTGGCCGAGCGGCGTGGCGAAGGTCGAGTCGACGACGGTCATCGGCCCGGCGATGGCGCCCAGCTCGTCGAGGTCGACCAGGTCGAGGCGCGGGTTGGCGGGCGTCTCGGCCCACACCAGCACCGTCTTCCCGGGGCGGACCGCGGCCGCCATCGCCCCCGGCTCGGTGCCGTCGACGAACGTCACGTCGATGCCGAAGCGGGGACAGACCGCCTGGAACAGGAGTTGGGTGCCGGCGTAGATCTGCCGGGCGGCGACGATGTGGTCGCCCTGGGAGCACAGGCCGAGCACCACCGCGGCGACCGCTCCCATGCCCGAGCCGAACGCCCGGGCCGCCTCGGCGCCCTCCAGCTCGGCGACGAGCCGCTCGAAGTCGTTGACGGTCGGGTTGCCGTACCGGGAGTAGAAGCGGTCGCCGCCGACCGCGAGGGCGGCCTGGCGGGCCTCGTCGACCGAATCGGAGACGAACGTCGACGACGCCCACACGACGGGGGCGAGGGCGGGCGAACAGGACTGCCGTCCGCCGCGGACGGCGACGGTGTCGGGATGGAGGTCGGACGACCCGGTCATCGGGTGGGGTTCCCTTCGTTCGGACGGACGCGGCTCACGACGCGACCTGGTTGAGGAGTGGGGCGAGCACGGCGGTCATCTGCTCGTCCTCGAGCAGGAAGGCGTCGTGGCCGTGGGGGCTGTCGAGCTCGACGTAGCGGGCGTCGTGGCCGCGGTCGGCGAGCGCCATGGCGAGGTCGGCGGACTGGTATGCGGGATACAGGGCGTCGCTGGATATGCCGATCGCGACCACCGGCGCGGAGATGCGGGCGAGCGCCGAGCCCAGGCCGCCCCGGCCGCGACCGAGGTCGTGGAGGTCCATCGCCTTGGTGAGCAGCAGGTACGAGTTGGCGTCGAAGCGGCGGATCAGCTTGTCGCCGTGGTGCTCGAGGTAGCGCTCGACCTGGAAGCGCTGCCAGAGGTCGAAGTGTCCACCGGCGAGCGGTTCGACCTCGTCACGGCCGAACTTGTCGGTGAAGACCCGGTCGGTGCGGAACGTGATCTGGGAGATCATGCGGGCCAGGGCGAGGCCCTGGTGGGGGCCGTCGCCGGGCTCGGCGTCGTAGTAGTCGCCGTTGCGCCAGAGGGGATCGAGGGCGATCGCCCGCCGACCGGTGCTCCAGTAGGCGATCTGCTGGGCGGTGGCGGCGCCGCACGTGGCGATCGGCACGAGGAGGCGGACCCGGTCGGGGAACATCACGCCCCACTCGAGCACCTGCATGCCGCCCATCGAGCCGCCGACGATCGCCGCGAAGCGCTCGATGCCGAGGGCGTCGGCCAGGCGGGCCTGGGTGCGGACCATGTCGCGGATCGTGACCACGGGGAACGACGAGCCGTACCGCCCGCGGCGGTCGGGCAGGTGCGACGCCGGGCCGGTCGATCCCTGGCAGCCGCCGAGGACGTTGGCGCAGACGACGAACCAGCGGTCGGTGTCGAGGGCGCGGCCGGGGCCGATCAGTCCTTCCCACCAGCCGGGGGTCGGCTGCCCCGGTCCGGCGGGGCCGGCGGCGTGCGCGTCGCCGGTGAGGGCGTGGCAGAGGAGGATCGCGTTGTCCGCGGCGGGCGCCAGGCGGCCCCACGTCTCGAAGGCGACCGTCACGTCGCTGAGCTGTCCGCCCCCCTCGAGGATGAAGGTGCGGTCGACGAACGTGCGCAGGAACTGCCGCTCGCCGGCCGGGTCGCTCGGCCGCCACGCGCCCGACGCGGGCAGGGTGCTGGTGTGGGCGCCGGTCCAGTCGGGCTTGGCGAGCGCGGAGCGGCCCACGTCGGTGACGTCGATGTCGTCCTCCACGCTTCGCTCCTCGTTCCGAGGGGCGGACCGGGTGCCTGCGCCGGGTGGATCCCGGACACTTCGTTGCCGGCGAGCCGACCACATCCCCACCGGAGGTGGGAGGCACCTTGGGTGTCCGTCCCAGGTTGCCGGACCCGGTGCACCGGGCCGCTCTTGATGACGCCCGGCAGCGTAGAACCTCGGACCGCACCCGGGCGAACGAAACCCGTGTACGGGATTCCTCCGACCCCGTGTGTACGGTCCGGAGGGTGAGCGACGAGGAGCCCGCCCCGAGCCGACCCGGCGCCGGTCGAGCCGGCGCGTCGCGGCGCGACTACGTGGGCTGCGGGTTGTGGGCCCTGGGATTCCTGCTGCTGGTGGTCGTCAGCTTCTCGATCGGGGTGGCCCTGCGCCCCGACTCCGGCGGGGTCGACCGGGTGACCCTCGCCTCCGGCGGGTCCGGCGACAGCGGCTGGCAGCTCGAGGGGTACGTCGACGACGACCGCGACCACTGCCTCACCCTCTACGTCGACGGCGACGAGACCACCGGCCAGTGCGGCGCGACGGTCGACGCCGGAGCCGAGGTCGGGCGCTACCTGATCACCTCGGCTCCGCTCCCCGACGGTACGACGGTGGCCTTCGCGCCCCTCCCCCGCCAGGCGGCGACCGTGGTGCTCGACCTGACCGACGGCACGACCGCCACCGCCGAGGTGCGCATCAGCGAGACCACCGACATCCGCTGGTTCGTGCACGAGACCGACTCCGAGATCGCCGGCCCGGCGCGGGTGCTCGACGACGCCGGCGAACCGCTCGCCCCGGGCTGACCACCGACCCGCCAGGCTGACCGACCTCCGTCCGGCTCGACCCCGTGCGGCGGGTCAACGCCCGCGCGACGCCCCGGGCAGGCGGGCGCGCCACCAGTCCACGACCGGATCGTCGGGCGCGAGGCCGTACGCGGCGGTGAGGTCGCCGGCCACCTCGACCAGCGGCGTCCCGGCCGACAGCGCGTCGGCGGCGGCGTACCAGCGGTCGCGATCGCTCGGCAGGGGCACGGCGAGGACCTGGCGGGCGGCTAGCTTCAGCGCGTCGGCGCTGCGGGCGGTGCCGGCGGACTCCGCCAGCGCCCAGGCGGTGACCGGCGGGGCCGACAGGGCGGCGGCGACCCGACCCGTCCAGGCGACCGGATCGTCGACGTCCGGGCCCGGTTCGACCGCGACGAGCGGCACGGCTGGCAGGTAGCGGCCGTCGGGATCGGCGATCGCCTCGACCACGCGGGTCTGCGGGGCGACCAGCACCTTGGGTCCGAGGCGGGCGGCGAACCAGACGCCCACCGTGGCGTCGGGGCCGCCGCCGTCGGCGAGGGCCGCGAGCGCGAGGCGACGGACCACCGGGCGCATCCTGACCCGCCCGGCGATCCGGGCCGGCCGCTCGCCCCACGCCACGTGCCACGGGTCGACCAGCCCGACCGTCAGCACCGCCAGGACGTCGGGGTCGTCGGCGACGTCCTGCCCGTCCGACCCGTCGGCGGCATCGAGGTCCTCGACGAGCGGGGCGAGGGCGTAGTGGTGGCGACGGAACCCGGCGGCGGCGGTGGCCAGGTCGGCGAGCGTGCCGGCCTCCGGGTCGAGCACGACCGCCGGGACGCCGCGGGCCGCGGCCAGGAGCGGCGACCACGTGCGCGGGGTCGGGACCGGCGCATCGCCGGCCTCGCGCCAACGCTCGACGCCGACCGCGAGGCGCACGCGGGCCGGCGCGCCGGGGGGCCGGTCGGCGGGGGCCGGGCCGCCGCTGCGACGTTCCAGCACGACCGCGCATACGTCGACCGCGGCGTCGGCGAACGCCGGTCCGTCGGCGATCCACAGACCGATCAGGTCGGCCGCCTCGACCACCGCGGCGCGCACACCCTCGGCGTCCCGCGTACCGAGCACCGATTCGGGCTGCACCAGCACCACCCGCCCTCCGGGCCGCACCGATTCCAGCCCGGCCAGCAGGAACAGGGCGGCGGCGTCGACGTAGCCGCGGACGGCGTCGCCGTACCGGTCTCGGAGGGCGGCGGCGGTCGCCCGGTCCCGGGCGGTGCCCCGGCGGAGCTGGCCCAGGAACGGCGGGTTCCCCACCACGAGGTCGACGCCGCGCGCCACCGCCCCGTCGAGCAGACCGTCGGCCCGACCGATTCGGCGACCGGTCCGCGCCACGGCCGCCGCCGGGTCGGCGCCGTGCTCCACCGCGGCGAGGGCGAGCGCGGTGCGGGCGACGGCGACCGCGACCGGGTCGAGGTCGGTGCCCGACACCCGGTCGAGCGCGTCGAGCGGATCGGCCCCGGCGCCGACGGCCCGGTCGATCGCGGCGACGAGGAACGCGCCCCCGCCCACTGCCGGGTCGTGCACCGTGGCCAGCCGCGGATCGAGGGCCGCGCCGGGCCGATCGGACCGGGGGACGGCCCGCGGCTCGGGGCCACCGCCGGGCGCGGCACCACCCCCACCGATCGTCGACCCGCCCCCGCCGACGAGCGGGAGGGACGTCGGACCGGCCGCCCACCGGATCAGGGCGGCGGCGAGGGCGACGGGCGTGTAGTGGGCACCCCGGCCGCGGCGCTCGCCGGGGGCCAGCAGGGCCTCGTGCAGCTGACCGGCCGCCTGGGCGGGACGCCAGCCCGCCGGGGGGTCCGCCAGCAGACGTCCGAGCGGGGTCGCGGCGCCGCCGGACGGCCCGACGGGACCCGCGGCCGCCCAACGGTCGACGCGCGCCTGCTCGTCGAGGTCGGGCGACAGCAGCTCGGCGGCCGCCGCCAGCCAGCGCCCGACGGCGGGGTCCACCGCGCTCGGCGCGCCGAGGATCAGGCGGCGCCGCTGTCGGCGGTGGGATCCCAGGCGGTGAGGTCGGCGAGGCGCGGGTCGTTCGAGAAGATCTCGACGATCGGCAGGTCGATGCCGATGCGCTTCTGGAGCCGCCGCACGTCGAGCTCCTCGTTCCACAGCGCGAGGGTGACGACCAGGCCGCGCTCGCCGGCCCGGGCGGTGCGGCCGGAGCGGTGGAGGTACGCCTTGTGGTCCTCCGGCGGGTCGCCGTGGATCACGACGTCGACGTCGTCGACGTGGATGCCGCGGGCGGCGACGTCGGTCGCGACGAGCACCGGGAGCTTGCCGTCGGCGAAGTCCGCCAGGCTGCGCTCGCGGAGGCGCTGGGGAAGGTCGCCGTGGATCGCCCCGGCCTTCACCCCCTCGTCGCGCAGCTCGGCGACGAGACGGTCGGCGTAGCGCTTGGTGCGGGTGAACACGATGGTGCGGTTGGACGCCCGGCCGATGGCGGCGATGACCTTCGCCTTGTCCATCTGGTGCACGAGCAGGAAGCGGTGCGTCATCTCCTCGACCGTCACCTGGGCGGACTCGACCTCGTGGCGGACCGGGTCCCGCTGGTAGCGGTCGACGAGGGTCTTCACCGCGCCGTCGAGGGTCGCGGAGAAGAGGAGGGTCTGGTGGGTGCCCTCGATGTGGCGGAGCAACCACTCGACCTGGGGCAGGAAACCCATGTCGGCCATGCGGTCGGCCTCGTCGACGACCACGATGTCGACCGCGGCCAGGCTGGCCTCTCCCCGGTCGATCAGGTCGATCATGCGGCCGGGCGTGGCCACGACGACCTCGGCCCCCTGGGCGAGCCGGCGGACCTGGGCCTCCATGTTCGCCCCGCCGTACACGGCGGCGACCCGGACACCGACGGCCTCGCCCAGCGGGGCGAGCTCGTCGGAGACCTGCACCGCCAGCTCGCGGGTGGGTACGAGGACCAGGGCGTGGGGCCGTCGCGGCTCGGCGGGCTCGACCCGCTGGAGGGTCGGCAGCCCGAACGCGAGCGTCTTGCCCGAGCCGGTCTTGGCCTTGCCGCAGACGTCCCGTCCGGCGAGTGCGTCGGCGATGGTGAGCTGTTGGATCGGGAACGCCCGATCGATTCCCCGCTCGGAGAGGGCCTTCACCAGGGCCGCATCGACTCCGAGCGATTCGAAGCTGTTCGTCATGTCGCCCCACAGCCTACGACCGCAGGGGCCCGATTCCCCAGGCGAGCAGCCGTCAGCTCACGGGCAGGGCGCCCTCGATCGCCGCGGTCACCTGCGGATCCTCCGGCTCGACCTGGGGGGCGAAGCGGGCGCGTACGGCGCCGTCGGGGCCGATCAGGAACTTCTCGAAGTTCCAGCGGATGTCACCGGAGTGGCCCTCGGCGTCGGCGGTCTCGGTGAGCTCCGCGTACAGCGGGTGGCGGTCGTCGCCGTTGACGTCGATCTTCTCGTACATCGGGAAGGTGACGCCGTAGGTGGTGGAGCAGAAGGTCTGGATCTCCTCGGCGGTGCCGGGTTCCTGGCCCATGAACTGGTTGCACGGGAAGCCGGCGACGGTGAACCCGGCGTCCGCGTAGCGGCGTTGCAGTCGCTCGAGACCCTCGTACTGGGGGGTGAGGCCGCAGCGGGAGGCGACGTTGACGACGAGGACGGCTCGGCCCTCGAGGTCGTGGAGGTCGGCGTCGCCGCCGTCGAGGGCCTTCACGGGGTGGTCGTAGATGCTCATCGGTGACCAGTCTGCCGGACCTGGCCGCGGATGGTGTCGACCGTCGTCGCGGGAGCGAGTCCTCGCTTCGCTCGGAACCTGCGCGGCCGTGCCGGCCGGGTCGGCCTCGCCTAACGGCTCCGCCTCCGGCCGTTCGGCGTCCTGACCCGGGCACGCGCGAGGTCCACGTCGACCCCCTCGGCCCGG
Source organism: Acidimicrobiales bacterium (assembly GCA_012730075.1). GTDB lineage: Bacteria > Actinomycetota > Acidimicrobiia > Acidimicrobiales > Iamiaceae > Iamia. Next base: position 7,381 of record JAAYBP010000200.1, read on the forward strand.
AGGCGCTCGGCCTGCTCGGCCTCGTGGCCCGGGACCAGGCGTCCCGCCGCGTTGACGATCCGCCACCACGGCAGGGAGCCGTCCGAGCCGGCGAGGACGCGCCCGACGGCCCGGGCGCGACCGGGCCACCCCGCCTCGGCGGCCACCTCGCCGTAGGCGAGCACGTCGCCGGGACGGGTCGCGGCGATCACGGCGCGGGCGGCGCGGTCGAGGTCCGGTTCGGGACCGTCGGCCCGGTGGCGGGCCACCGCGGCGGCCGCCCGCCGGGCCGACGTCCGGGGCGGCGGCTCGGTCACGGACGCCATGGTGGCGCACGGGAGCGGGACGGACCCGACCTACGATCGGCCGGTGATCCCGTCGGGCCCGCTGCTCGCCCTCGACCGCTGGCCGGTCGAACGGGCCGCCGCCGCGATCGTGACGGCCGACGGGGTGGTCGCCGCCCACGGCGACGTCGACGAGCCGTTCGCCCTGGCGTCGGTCACCAAGCCGCTGTTCGCGTCGGCGCTGCTGGTGGCGGTCGAGGAGGAGGTGGTCGGGCTCGACGACCCGGCGGGTCCGCGCGGCGCGACGGTCCGCCACCTCCTCGCCCACGCGTCGGGCCTCGGCCTCGACGGCGGGGAGCTGGCCCGGCCCGGGCGGCGCCGGATCTACAGCAACGCCGGCTACGACGCCCTGGGCCACGTGCTGCACCGGGCCGCCGACCTGACCCCGGACGCGTACCTCGCGGAGGCGGTGATCGAGCCGCTCGGGCTGTCCGCCACGGAGCTGCGGGGATCACCCGCCTCGGGCGGTCGCTCGTCGGTCACCGACCTGGCCCGCTGGCTGGTCACGTTCGTCTCGCCCGGGGCGCTGCTGGCCCCCGGGACGGTCACCGAGGCGACGACGGTCGCGTTCCCGGGGCTCGACGGGCTGGTCCCCGGCTACGGGAAGCAGTCCCCCAACGACTGGGGCCTCGGCTTCGAGATCCGGGGGCACAAGGACCCGCACTGGACCGCCCCGGGCAACAGCCCCGCCACGTTCGGGCACTTCGGGCGGGCGGGCACGTTCGTGTGGGTCGATCCGGCGCTCGCGGCGGGGCTGATCGTGCTGACCGACCGGGAGTTCGGCGACTGGTGCCTGCCCCGCTGGCCCGCCGTCTCCCAGGCGGTCGTCGACCACCTGGCGTAGCGCCGCCGTCCCACCCGGCACGGTCGGCGAAACGCTCATGGGGCAGGCCCTCGGGCCGATGGTTGGCCCATGTCGTCCGGGACACCCACCACCCCCGCGCGTGGGGACGCCTGAGGTGCTTCCCGAGCTGCGCGCCCGACGGGCCCTGGCCAGCCTCGGCTTCCGACCCGACGTCACGCTCAAGCCGGTCGAGAGCGTCAACAACGAGGTGTGGATGACCGACGACATGGTCGTCCGGGTGAGCTGCCGGCCCGAGCAGCGGCTCCGCCGCGAGGCGCAACTCTCCCACGCGCTGCCCGCCGAGGTCGGCTACCCGCAGGTCCTCGGCTACGGCGGCGAGATGGGCTGCGAGTGGCTGGTCCTCGGCCGGATCCACGGCCTGCCGCTCAGCCGGTGCTGGCCGTCGATGGACCCGGCCCGGCGCCGGCGGGCGATCGCCCAGGTCGCCGACCGGATGCGCCGGGTGCACCAGACGCCCGCCCCGCCGCTCGCGCCGCTGCGCAACCTCCCGCAGCCGATCGACCCCGCCCCGACCGGCACGATGGCCGTCGCCCGCCTCCTCACCGCGCTCGACCGGGCCGGGGCCCTGGAGTTCGTCGACCGGGGCATCACCCAGGGTCTGGCCGACCTCGTCGGCTCGCTCGCGTGGTGCCTCGAGCCGTTCACCGGCCGGACGCTCGTCCACGGCGATCTCAGCTTCGAGAACATCCTGTGGGATCCCGACCGCGACGAGGTGACGGCGCTGCTCGACTTCGAGTGGTCCCGCGGGGCACCCCCCGACCTCGACCTCGACGTGCTGCTGCGCTTCTGCGCCTACCCGGACCTCCACGTGCCGTCCGCCTACGCGGCGATGACGCTCGCCGACGACTACTCCGAGGTCCCCCACTGGCTCAGCGAGGACTACCCGGAGCTGTTCAAGTCGCCGCACCAGCTCGACCGCTGCCGCCTGTACAGCATCGCGTGGGACGTCGAGGAACTGCTCAACTTCCCGCCGGTCATGGCCTCTTCCCGCCTCGATGCCCGCCACCCGTACCGGCGGCTCCAGTCGTTGCTCGTCGGCGACAGCCACCTCGACCGCCTGCACCGTTCGTCGATCACGGCCTGACCGGCGGCCTCCCCAGCGGCCCCCAGCGCTCCGCCGGGGCGGGCTGGCGACCCGACGGGAACTCCGCCAGCGGGCCGGAGGGGCTCGAGTCCCAGCTCTCGAACGTCAGTGGCGTCTGGAGCCAGAGCGTGAGCAGCCCGGCGACGGCCTCGACCGACCGGCGGTGCGTCCGCTCGTAGCCGTGGCTGCCGTCGAGTCCGAAGGCGATCAGGGCGGCGCGCGTGGCGGCGCCGGCCTCCAGGGCGGCCGCCACGTCGGACCGGTACCAGCGGAAGACGTCGCGGGCGTGGGGCAGGCCGTGCTGGGCGCACAGGCGGACCAGCCGCCGGGTCAGGTGGAAGTCGAACGGGCCGGTCTGGTCGGCCATCGGGATGGTGACCCCGTCCTCGATGCTCTGCTGACCCGGAGCGCAGACCGCGTTGTCGATCGAGACCATCTCGGCCACGTCGGCGTCGAGTCCGTGGCTCGCACCCTGTCCGATCTCCTCGGCGATCGTGACGAGGAAGCTCGTGCGGTGCGGCAGGACGAGGTCGGCGGCGGTCACCGCCCGGGTCGCCGCGAGCGCCGCCGCCACCCCCGCCTTGCCGTCGAGGTGACGGCTCACGATGAATCCCGAGGGCGTGACCTCCGGGGTCGCGTCGAGGGCGACGAAGTCCCCGACCTGGATGCCGAGCTCCCGCAGCCCCGCGGCGTCGAAGACCTCCTCGTCGACGCGCACCTCGACGTGGTCCCACCCCACGCCCTGGGTGTCGACCTCGTCGCCGAACGCGTGGCCGCTGGCCTTCAGCGGCAGCACGGTGCCGGTGTAGACCCGGTTCGGGTCGTCGGCGAGCACCTTCACGCGGGCCCCCTCGGCGAACCGGGCGCTGAACGTCCCGACCTGGACGATCGCGAGGCGGCCGTTCGGCTTCAGCTCGCTCACCATGCACCCGATCGTGTCGGCGTGCACGACCATCGCGCGGTCGACGTCGTCGGACCGTCCCGGGAGCTCGGCCACGAGCGACCCGCGGCGGGTGAGGGTGAAGGGCACGCCGATCTCGGTCAACAGGTCGCCGACGAGCTGCATCACCATGTCGGTGCGGCCCGACGGACTGGGCGTGCGGAGCAGCCGCAGCAGGACGTCGAGGGTCCACTCCATGTCGATGGGCAGCAGCTCCGCCGACCCGCCGTCGGGGGCGGCGACGCTCATGCCTCACCTCCGTCGGGGGTCCACGCCCAGGGCACGGCCGTGGTGCTCGGGAACAGGAGGTCGACGAACGCGGCCGCGGTCGGCTGCGGCTCGTGGTTGGCGAGGCCCGGGCGCTCGTTGGCCTCGATGAACACGTAGTCGGTGCCCGCCACGTCCGGCACGAGGAGGTCGATGCCGGTGACGGGTATGTCGATGGCGGCGGCGGTGGTGACCGCGACGTCCTTCAGCGCCGGGTGCACGTCGGCGGTCACGTCGTGGATCGTCCCGCCGGTGTGGAGGTTGGCCGTGCGGCGCACCTGGACCCGCTCCCCCTCGGGCAGGGTGCTGTCGAGGTCCCACCCGGCCTCGGCGACGGTCCGCTCGGTGACGTCGTCGAGGGGGATCGACGACTCGCCGTGGGTCGCCGAGGCGCGTCGGCGGCTCTGCGCGACGACCAGCTCGCGGACGGTCCGGTCGCCGGTGCCGACCACCTCCGCCGGACGCCGGAGGGCGGCGGCGACGACCCGGCCGTCGATGACGACGAGCCGGAGGTCGTCGCCGGGCGCGCGCTGCTCGATCAGGACGTCCGGGCAGTGCTCGCGGGCCCGGTCGAGGGCGGAGGCGAAGTCGTCCGGCCCCTCGACGCCGACGGTCACGCCCAGGCCCTGCTCGCCGCGCACCGGCTTCACCACGACGTCGCCGACCTCCGCCAGGAACGCGGCGTCGCCCTCGTCGAAGGTCGCCAGGCGGCCGGGTGGGACCGCGATGCCGGCGGCGGCGGCGATGCGGCGGGTCAGGCGCTTGTCGTCGCAGCGGCTCATCGCGACCGCGGACGTGAGCTCCGAGAGCGACTCGCGCGTGACGAGGCTGCGGGCGCCGTGGGTCAGGCGCAGCTCACCGGCCTCCGCGTCGAGCACGTCGACGCGGATCCCCCGACGCACCGCCTCGTCGGCGACGATGCGGGCGTAGGGGTTGAGGTCGTCGATCGTCGCGGGCAGGTCGGTGAACAACGGCTCGTTGATCGCGTTCTTCCGCTTCACTCCCATCACCGGCACCCGCTCGAACCCGAGCTTCTCGTAGAGGGAGATCGCGGCCCGGTTGTCGTGCACGACCGACAGGTCGAGGTAGCGGCGACCCCGGCCCCGGAACTCGCCCGCCAGCGCGCCGACCAGGGCGGCGCCGACGCCGGGGATCGGGCAACCGGGGTCGACGGCGAGGCACCACAGGCTCGATCCGGCCTCGGGGTCGGAGAAGAGGCGCCGGTGGTCGACCCCGGTGACCGCACCCACCACTCGGCCCGTGCCGGTGATCTCGGCCACCAGGTAGGTGATGTGGTCGGTGTCGGACTGGTTGTGCCAGAGCACCTCGACCGGCGCCGGCACCATCCCGCAGCGCACCGCGACGCGGTTGACCGCCTCGGCGTCGGCCGGGCCGGTCACCGGGCGGATCGAGACCCCCGGGGGCTCAGGGGCCATCGGACGACCGGGGGCGAAGCGGAGCCGGTAGGTGTAGCTCGGATCGATGAAGAACTCGTGGGGGTGACGGGCGACGAACACGTGCGGATCGCGCAGGTAGAGGCAGATGTCACGGCGCCCGTCGGCCTCCTGGCGCAGCACGTCGACCAGGCGGTCGGCGTCGGCGAAGGTCTGACCGAACACGAGCTGCCCCCAACCCATGTCGAGGACGACGTCGGCCGCCATGGCGGACTGGAGGTGGCTCGGCGGGGCGGCCCACGACGTCGTGGTGATCGCCTCGGCGTGGTCCCAGCCGTCCTCGGCGGCCCGACGGGGCCGGTCGGCGGGCGAGGTCGCGTCGGCGACGTCCTCGTCCGGGGGTCCGGCCGCGGAGCGGGCGTGGCCCGGAGGCGGGTCGTTCACGCCGCGCACCCGGTTACGCCGTGGTGCTGGAGCCACAGCTCCAGCAGGCCGAGCTGCCACAGCTCGTTGCCGCGGAGCGGCGTGAGGCGCCCGTTGGGGTCGGCGAGGAGGCCGTCGACCGCCTCCGCGCGGAAGAGGCCACGCTCCCGGGCGACCGGAGCGGTCAGCGCGTCCCGGACCATGTCCAGGTACGGGCCCTCGATGTGGGTCAGGGCGGGGACCGGGAAGTAGCCCTTGGGGCGGTCGATCACCTCGGAGGGGATCACCCGGCGGGCCGCCTCCTTGAGCACGCCCTTGCCGCCGCCGGCGGTCTTGAGATCGGGCGGGCAGGTGGCCGCCAGCTCGACCAGCTCGTGGTCGAGGAACGGGACCCGCCCCTCGAGGCCCCAGGCCATGGTCATGTTGTCGACCCGCTTCACCGGGTCGTCGACCAGCATGACGGTCGTGTCGAGCCGCAGGGCGCGGTCGACGCCGCCGTCCGCGCCGGGCCGGGCGAAGTGCTCGGCGACGAATCGTCCGCTCGGGTCGCCGGTCGGGACCCGGCCCTCCGCGACGAGGGCGGCGAGCGCGTCGTCGTCGCGGTCGAAGAACGCGTCGCGGTAGGCCGCGACCGAGCCCTCGACCGACGCCGCGCCGGCCTCGCCCATCGGTGGGTACCAGTGGTAGCCGGCGAACACCTCGTCGGCCCCCTGCCCCGACTGCACCACGGTCACGTGACGGGACACCTCCTCGCTGAGCAGGTAGAACGCGACGCAGTCGTGGCTCACCATCGGCTCGCTCATGGCCCCGATGGCGCCGGACAGGGCGGGGAGCATGCGGTCGGCACCGATGCGGATGCGGTGGTGCTCGGTGCCGAAGCGCTCGGCGACCAGGTCGGACCAGCGGAACTCGTCGCCCTCGATGCCGCCGACCGCGTCGAACCCGATCGAGAAGGTCCGCAGCCCGGCCTGGCCCGCCTCGGCGAGCAGCCCGACGATCAGGCTGGAGTCGACGCCGCCGGACAGGAGGCACCCCACGGGCACGTCGGCCACGAGGCGGCGCTCGACCGCGGTGCGAAGCGAATCGAGGACGGCGTCCTCCCAGTCCCGCTCGGACCACCCGGCGCGATCGGGGCGCCGGGTGAAGTCCGGCTCCCAGTAGCGGCGCTCGCGGCGGGTGCCGTCGGGTTCGAGGGCGACCACCGTGGCCGGCGGCACCTTGGCGACCCCGGCGAGGATCGTCCTCGGCGGCGGTACCACCGAGTGGAAGCTGAGGTAGTGGTGCAGCGCCTCACCGTCGATGCGGGTGTCGACCCCGCCGCCCGCGAGCAGGGCCGGCAGGCTCGACGCGAACCGCACGCGGTCGCGGTCGCCCGCCGTGTAGAGCGGCTTGATGCCGAGGCGATCGCGGCCGAGCAGGACCCGACCGGTGTCGCGCTCGACCAGGGCGAAGGCGAACATCCCCTGGAGCCGTCCGACGACGTCGTCGCCCCACCGGTGGTAGCCCTTCAGCAGCACCTCGGTGTCGCTGCGCGAGAAGAACCGGTACCCGACCGCCTCCAGGTCGCGACGCAGCTCACGGTGGTTGTAGATGCAGCCGTTGAAGGCGACGGCGAGCCCGAGATCGGAGTCGACCATCGGCTGCGATCCGGCCTCGCTCAGGTCGATGATGCGGAGGCGTCGATGACCGAGCGCCACGCGCCCCTGCGCCCAGGCCCCCGAGGCGTCGGGCCCGCGGGCGGACATCGAGGCGGTCATGGCCCCGACCGCGCCGAGGTCGGGCGGCCGACCGTCGAGCCGGACCTCGCCGGCGATGCCGCACATCGTCGCCCGGCTAGCGCCCGGTCCGGCGACCACCGGCGGCGGGCTCGCGGCGGTGGGGGCGGATGCGGGGCATGGGGGAGGTGCCGGTCGTGACGTCCGGCCGGCATTGGAGGATAACGGGCCCGAACGCCCGAAGCGCCGAAGTTTCAATCCTCATCCACCCATGCGGGGGACCAGGATTGAAATTTCGGGGTTTCTTGACCGTCTGGTCAAGCAACGGGGACGCGCCGCGCGTAACCTCACGGCCATGACGCCGACGCCGATGCCGCTCGACGAGATCGACCTGTCCGCCATCGACTTCTGGGAGCGCCCCGCCGACGAGATCGACGGCGCGTTCCTGACCCTCCGACGGGAGGATCCCCGGCGGTTCTTCGACGAGATGCCGGTCGAACCGCCGATGATCCAGGGCCGCGGCTACTACTCGCTCACCCGCCACGCCGACGTGGTGGAGGCCAGCCGCCACCCGGAGCGCTTCTGCTCGGGGCAGGGCACGAACATCCCCGACATGCCGCCGGCGTTCAACGAGTTCTTCGGGTCGATGATCAACCTCGACGACCCGCGCCACGCCCGGATGCGGCGGATCGTCTCCCGCGGGTTCACGCCGCGGCAGCTCGGCCAGCTCCAGGGCGACGTCGAGGGCATCGCCCGGGAGGTCGTCGACGGCATCATCGAGAAGGGCGAGTGCGACTTCGTCACCGAGGTCGCCGCCACCCTCCCGCTACGGATCATCCTCGACCTGATGGGCATCCCCCGCAGCGAGGAGAAGTTCGTGTTCGACCGCACGAACATCATCCTCGGACTCGCCGACGAGGAGTACGTCCCGGACCAGACGGTCACCGGGATCATGACCGCGGTGCTGACCGCCGGTCAGGAGCTCGCCGGCCTCGTCAGCGAGCTGGGCACCGCCCGCCAGAAGGAGCCGACCGACGACATGGTGTCGGCACTCGTCAACGCCGAGGTCGACGGCGAGCACCTCACCCCCGACGAGCTCGGGTCGTTCTTCATCCTGCTCGTCGTCGCGGGGAACGAGACGACCCGCAACGCCATCGCCCACGGCACGATCGCCCTGGCCCAGCACCCCGACCAGCGCCAGATCTGGCTCGACGACCTCGACGGCGTCACCCCCACCGCGGTCGAGGAGGTCGTGCGGTGGGCCACGCCGGTGCAGCACTTCCGGCGCACGGTCACCGAGGACGGCGTGCGCCTCGGTGAGCAGGAGTTCTCCGCCGGCGACAAGGTCGTCCTGTGGTACCGCTCGGCCAACCGCGACGAGGCGGTGTTCGACGATCCCTACCGGTTCGACGTGCGCCGCACGCCCAACGACCACGTCGGCTTCGGCGGCCCGGGCCCCCACTTCTGCCTCGGCGCCCACCTCGCCCGCCGCGAGGTCGGCGTGATGATGCGCGAGCTGATCACGCGGATCCCCGACCTCGAGCCCGGCGAGCCCGACATCCTGCGCTCGTCGTTCATCCACGGGGTGAAGCACCTGCCGGTGACGTTCACCCCCGGTCCGCGCTCGGCCTGAGCCCTCAGAAGCGGGCCGCGCGCAGCTCCTCGGCACCCGACGTGGCCGGGCCGACGAGCCCGTGGACCTCGGGCAGGACGCTGCCGACGAAGAACCGCGCCGACACGAGCTTCTGCTCCAGGAACTCGGCGTCGCCCTCGCCCGCGGCGAGCCGCGCCGAGGCGAGCAGCGCCTGGCGGCCCATGACCCAGCCCGTCGTGGTCAGGGCGAGCAGCCGCTGGAACGGCGTGGCGACCGACAGGGCGACGACCGGGTCGGCCATCCCCTGCTCCATGACCCAGATGCCCGCCCGCTCGGCGGCGTCGACGGCCCGGCCCAGCTCCTCGGCGATCGGCGCCAGGTCGTCGCCGCCGGCCTCCAGCGCGGCGACCGTGGCCCGCATCCGGGCGATGTGGTCGGTGAACACCCCGCCGGCCCGCATCGGCATCTTCCGCCCGATGAGATCCATCGCCTGGATGCCGTTGGTGCCCTCGTAGATCTGGGTGATCTTGGCGTCGCGGTAGTGCTGGGCGGCACCGGTCTCCTCGATGTAGCCCATGCCGCCGTGGATCTGGATGCCGATCGACGTGACCCGCTCGGCCTCGTCGGTGCAGAGGCTCTTGGTGAGGGGGATGAGCAGGTCGACGATCTCCTGGGCGGTGGCCCGGTCCTCCTCGGCGGGGGCGTACTTGGCCCGGTCGATCTGCTCGGCGACGAGGAAGGCGAGGCCCCGGAGCGCCTCGGTGATCGACCGCATCGTCAGCAGGCTGCGGCGGACGTCGGGGTGGTCGACGATCGCCGACTTCTCGCCCCGGGCGGCGCCGGGCGCGTAGCCCTGCCGGCGCTCGTTCGCGTAGGCGACGGCCCGCTGGAGGCTGCGCTCGGCGAGGCCGAGGCCCTCGACCCCGACGCCGAGGCGGGCGTTGTTCATCATCGTGAACATCGTCCGCATGCCGGAGTTCTCCTCGCCGATCAGGTAGCCCACCGCGCCCTCGCCCTCGTCTCCGAAGGCGAGCACGCACGTGGGGCTCGACCGGATGCCCATCTTGTGCTCGACGGACACGACCTTGACGTCGTTGCGGACACCGAGCTCACCGTCGTCGCCGACCAGGTACTTCGGGACGATGAAGCAGGAGATGCCCTTGGTGCCGGCGGGCGAGTCGGGGGTGCGGGCCAGCACGAGGTGGATGATGTTGGAGGTGAGGTCGTGCTCGCCGAAGCTGATGAAGATCTTCTGGCCGGTGATCCGGTAGGTGCCGTCGTCCTGGCGCACCGCCCGGGCGCGGAGGGCGCCGACGTCGGACCCGGCGTCGGCCTCGGTGAGGTTCATCGTGCCCGACCACTCCCCCGAGACCATGCGGGGCAGGTACTTCTCGCGCTGCTCCTCGGTGCCGTGGTGGAGGATGGCGTCGATCGCGCCCTGGCTCAGCAGCGGGCACATCGCCAGCGCCATGTTGGCGCTGTTGAACATCTCCTGCATCGCGATGCCGACGACCCACGGGAAGCCGCCACCGCCGTACGCGGGGTCGAACGCCACCGCGCCCCACCCGGCCTCGACGTAGGCGTCGTAGGCCTTGACGTACTCGGCGGGCACGACCACCCGGTCGCCGTCGACGTGGGAGCCGACCTCGTCGCCGAGCTGGTTGGTGGGGCCCCAGACCTCGGCCATCAGCCGCCCGAACTCCTCGAGCAGGCCGGCGACGCCGTCGGCGTCGACGTGTCCGTAGGGCTCCAGCGCGGTGAGACCTTCGAAGTCGACGAGCCCGTCGAGGGCGAAGAGGATGTCGTCGAGGGGCGCGGCGTACTCGCTCATCCCGTCAGATTACGGCGAGGGTTCGGTGGGCCCGCCAACCCGCGGGGCCACCGACCGGTGACCCGACCCCGCCGCCGGGGGTGGCGAGCGACCGACGGGCGCGGCACCCTGGGGTCATGGAACGAGCCGCCACCCCGACCGAAGCCGAGCTGCGCGAGCGCCTCACCCCGCTCCAGTACGAGGTCACCCAGCAGGCGGGCACCGAGCGGGCCTTCACCGGCGAGTACTGGGACACCAAGGACCCCGGCACGTACCGCTGCGTCGTCTGCGACACGCCCCTGTTCCGCTCCGAGACCAAGTTCGAGTCCGGCAGCGGGTGGCCGTCGTTCTGGGAGGCGATCGACCTGGCGAAGGTCGACCTCCACGAGGACCGAGCCCACGGCATGGTGCGCACCGAGGTGCGCTGCTCGACGTGCGACGCCCACCTGGGCCACCTGTTCCCCGACGGGCCCCCACCCACCGGCGAGCGCTACTGCATGAACTCCGCGTCGCTGCGCCTCGACCGCGACGGTGCGGACGCCGACGCCGGCTGAGGTCGTCGGGCGATCAGCGCAGGTAGCCGAAGTGGTCGTCGAAGGCGGAGCCGAGGGTCCAGCCGTCGCGCGGTAGCTCCGCGGGGCCGCGTCGCGCCATCAGCCAGAACTCGCTGACGATCACCTCGGCGACGATCTGCGACTCGAACGTCGCCCGGGCGAGCACCAGCTCGACGGCCAGGTCGGTCAGCGGCCGCTTCGGGGCGGCGGGGGCCGGGTCGCTCGCGGCCTTGGTGAGGGCGGCGGCCAGCTCGGCCTTCTGCTCGTCGGACGCCTCGCGGAAGCTGGCGACCACCGCGTCGCGGAAGGTGTGGTCGGCCGACCAGTCCTCGATCGCGTAGAGGCCGCCGGGCCGCAGCCGCGGGAAGAGGACCTCGAACGACGTGCGGGTCGGATCGAGCTGGTGCGAGGCGTCGTCGATCACGAGGTCGATCGGCGCGCCGTCGAGCTGGCCGTCGACGAGCGAACCGAGCTGCGCCCGGTCGGCCTGGTCGACCCCGTAGTGGGCGCTGACCGACCCCCCGAGGCCGCGATCGGCGATGAAGCGGTCGAGTGCCTCCAGCCGCTCGGCCTCGAGGTCGACGGCGACGAGGCGCCGCGGGGCGGCCTCGAGCGCGAGGAGGGCGGTGCTCCCGCCCTCGGCGATGCCGAGCTCGACGATCGCGGCGCCCCGGTGCGCCCGAGCCATCTCGCGCAGGGCGGCGACGTGGGCGGGCACCTTGACGATGACGAAGTCGTCGGCGGTGGAGCGCTCCTCGTAGCCGCACCGGAACGTGACCCCGTCGACCTCGATGACGTCGCCCTCCAGGCGGGGGAAGAGCGGCCCGTCGCCGAACTCGGCCCGGAGCGCGGCGAGGCTCCGCGACCGGCCGGCGTCGTCGTCGGCGTGGGTCACCTAGGCCTCCAGCATCCGGGCGAGGTCGTCGACGGCGGGCACCGGTCCGGGGTCGAGGCCCTCCTGGCCCGCGAGCTCGAGGCTGACGACGTCGCCGTAGAGGACGAGGTCGAGGATCTGGGCCAGCGCCCCGTCGCCCTCGGCCTCGACCTGGTGGACCGCGCCGACGACCTCCTCGAGCATCGTCTCCAGCGCCCGGTAGCGCTCGGCCTGGCGGGGGTGCTCCTCGTCGTGGCGGAGGAACACGAGCTGGAACACCTGCCGGGTCAGGTCGCCGTTCTGGCCCCAGCCGGCGACCTCGTTGTGGCAGACCTCGGAGAGGAAGTTGGCGAACGCGGGGGCCTTGGCGTTCTCGTTGATCTGGGTCTTCCAGCGCGCCGCGGTGGCCCGGCCGACCGCGCCCGAGCCGTAGACGATCGGGATCGTGCGACCGATGCGCCGGGCGAGGTCGGCGGCGGGGCTGCGGTCCGAGGAGAGCTGGAGGGCCCGGCGCTCGAGCTGGTCGACCGCGGCGTCGATCCAGCCGTGGGCGCCGGGGAAGATGCCCATCCGCTCCAGGGCGAGCAGCGGCGGGGCCAGCATCGAGCCCAGGGCGGTGCGGGCGGCCGGGGCGTCGGGCACCAGCGCGAGGGCCGCGTTCTCGCCGCCCGCCAGCTCGGCGAGCGTGCCCCCGGACGTGACGGCCAGCAGACGGGCGCCGGACTGGATCGCCTCCTCGGCGGCCTGGAGCGTCTCCTCGGTCTCGCCGGAGTGCGAGACGGCGACGACGAACGTGTCGGGACCGACGAAGCTCGGCGCGTCGTAGCCCTTGGCCACGGTGACCGGCACCGGCAGGAACAGGTCGCCGACCGCGTGCAGCACGTCCCCGACGAGGCCGTCGGCGCCCATGCCGACCACGAGGACGTTGGCGACGTCCTCCCCCGCGGGCAGGTGGTCGATCGCCTCGCCGATCTCGACCGCGGCCGCCAGCGACGGTCCGAGGGCCAGGGTGGCATCGCGGATCCCGAGCGTGTCGATGCCGCGCCGGGTCGGGTCGGAGGCGCTCATGGTTCGAAGGTCGGCGCGATGCCCTCGGCCTCGGCCCTGGCGGTGAGCCGGGCGTGCTCCGCGTCGTCGACCTCGGTCGCCTCGTCGACCAGCATCACGGGGATGTCGTCCTCGATGCGGTAGCGGCGCCGCAGACGGGGGTTGTAGAGCGCGCCCTCGTCCTCGAAGTACAGGAGCGGACCCTTGTCGACCGGGCAGGCGAGGATCTCTAGGAGCTGGGGGTCGAGGGACATCGGGTCACTCCTGGGAGGCGGATCCGGTGATGAGGCCGAGCACCTCGGCGACGTGCGCCTCGCACTCGTCGGTGGTGGCGGCCTCGAGGTTCAGGCGGAGCAGCGGCTCGGTGTTCGACGGCCGCAGGTTGAACCACCACGAGCCCGCGTCGACCGTGAGGCCGTCGAGGCGGTCCTGGTCGGCGTCGGGGAACGCGGCGGCGACCCGTTCGATGACGGCCAGGGGGTCGGGGACCTCGGTGTTGATCTCGCCGGAGGCCGCGTAGCGGTCGTAGGGGCGGCGCATCTCCGACAGCGGCACGCCCGACTGGCACCGCAGCTCGAGCACGTGCAGGGCCGCGATCAGCCCGCTGTCGGCCCGCCAGTTGTCGCGGAAGTAGTAGTGGGCCGAGTGCTCGCCGCCGAACGCGGCGCCGGTCTCGGCCATGACCGGCTTGATCAGCGAGTGACCGACCTGGGTGCGGATCGGGTGGCCGCCCCGCTCCGCGACGATCTCGGGCACCGCCTTCGAGCAGATCAGGTTGTAGAGGATCGTGGCGCCGGGCTCCTTGGCGAGGATGCCGGACGCCACCATCGCGGTGGTGGTCGACCCCGAGATCGGCTCGCCCCGCTCGTCGACGACGAACACCCGATCGGCGTCGCCGTCGAAGGCCAGGCCGACGTCGGCGCCGGTCTCGAGGACCCGCTTGCGGAGGTCGGCCTGGTTCTCGACCTGGATCGGGTCGGCCGGGTGGTTCGGGAACGTGCCGTCGAGCTCGGGGAAGAGCACCTCGAGCTCGAACGGCAGGCCCGCGAACACGGCGGGGACGACCAGGCCGCCCATACCGTTGGCGGTGTCCGCGACGACCTTCAGCGGCGTCAGCGACCCGACGTCGACGAACGAGCGGACGTGGTCGGCGAAGTCGTCGAGCGCGTCGAGCTCCGAGCGCGTGCCGGTCGTGCCGACCGGCTCGGGACCGCCCGCCGCGACCATCGCCTTGATGCGGTCGAGCCCCGTGTCGCGGCCGACCGCGGCCGCGCCGGACAGGCAGAACTTGATGCCGTTGTACCCGGCCGGGTTGTGGCTCGCGGTGAACATCGCCCCTGGCGCGTCGTGGCGGCCCGACGCGAAGTACACGAGGTCGGTCGAGCAGAGGCCGAGGTCGACCACGTCGAGGCCCTGGGCCTGCACGCCCTCGGCGAAGGCGGCGGCGAACTCGACGCCGGACGGTCGCATGTCGCGCCCGACGAGTACGCGCCGGGCGCCGTCGGTGTCGCGGGCGAAGGCGGCGAAGGCGGCTCCGATGGTGCGGCACAGCCCGGCGTCGATCTGGTCCGGGACGGTGCCCCGGACGTCGTAGGCCTTGAAGATGGCGTCGAGGTCGGCCATGGACCGGCGACCCTACCCCGTGGGGTCGTAGTGGCCGGCCCGTCCGTGGGCGACGATCCGGCCGAGGTCGCGGACGAGGCGGAGCCCGTCGCGGACGGCTCTGACGCTCGACCGATCGGCGTGCGCGACCTCGACGGGGACCTCCCGGACGCTCAGCCCGTCGCGCTCGGCCAGATGGAACAGCTCGACGTCGAACGCGAACCCGTCGATGCGGGAACGGGCGAAGAGCGAGCGGGCCACGTCGGACCGGAACGCCTTCAACCCGCACTGGGTGTCGCGGTACGCGCCGAGGAGCACCGCGTGGGTGCAGAGGTTGACGAGGCGTCCGCCCAGCTCGCGTACGCGCCGGGCGCGCACGAGCGTGGCGGTGTCGGTGTGGGTGCGGCTCCCGACGACCACGTCCCAGCCGTCCTCCACCGCGACGAGGAGCCGCTCGATCTGCGCCGGGGGGTACGACAGGTCGGCGTCGGTGAAGGCGATCGTCCGTCCCGTCGCGACCGCGACCCCGGCCCGGACGGCCGCGCCCTTGCCGCGGTTGCGGGCGAGCACGACCACCTCGTCGGCGTCGGCGTCGCGGGCGGCGCGGTCGGTGCCGTCGCCCGATCCGTCGTCGACCACCACCACCTCGACGTCGTCGGCGCCGACGGTCGGGGTCAGCTCGGCCCGGATCCGCGCCACGGTCGCGCCGATGCGGTCGGCCTCGCGGTACGCGGGGACGACGACGCTGAGCCGCCGGGTGCCGGGCGCGGGCGGCTGGTCGCGGCGCTCGTCGAGGGCGGCGCGGACCTCGCCGAACAGCACCGCCCGGTAGCCGACGAACCGCACGCACGCGGCGAGGGCCACCGCGGGCAGCTTGGCCACGAGGAGGTGGGCGACCGTGTCCCACCCGACCACGGCGACGACCACGCGGACCACCACGACGTCGATCACGCCCGCCGCGCCCGCCACCAGCACGAAGGCGAACGGACGGCGGACCCAGCGGACCGCGGGGTCGGCCGCGAAGGTGACGCGGCGATGGAGGGCGAAGCTGGTCGCGGCGGCGACCGTCAGGGCGACGGCGTCGGCGACCACGACGATCAGGCCGACCGGCCCGGCGAGCACGAGGAACGCGCCGACGTCGACCGCGGTCGCCACCACCCCGATCGGCACGAAGCGGCGCAGCCGGGTCGTCACGGGCCCGGGTCGTCCCCCGGCGAGGGGTCCTCGACCGCCGGAGGTGGCTCGTCTCCGGGAGGGAGATCGTCGTCGGCGAGGGGCCCCGGGTCGGGACGCGGGTCACCGCCGGGAGGCGGTTCGCCATCGGGAGGCGGCTCGGGTTCGGGAGGCGGTTCGCCGTCCGGGGCGGCGACGTAGGGCACGACCGACGCGGTCTCGGCGGCCGCCCGCTCCCACGCCTCGCGCCGCTGGCGGCGCCGCCGGTCGAGCAGCCCCTCGGGCACCGGTACCGGCCCGAGGCGCCACAGCCCGACGAGCGCGATCAGGCCCATGAGCGTCAGGGCGTAGGCGGCCCAGTCGAGCCCGGTGCGGTCGTAGTGGAGGGTGACGTGTCGCTCGGTGGGCACGACCACCATCAGGTTCGGGGCCACGCGGTAGGGACCCTCGGCGCCGTCGACGTGCCAGTTCGGGAAGTACGAGACCTTGACCAGCACCGGCGTCCCCGGCTCGTCGACGGTGAAGCTGAGCGTCTCGACGCCGACGTCGATGTCGCTGACCTCGGCGGCGCGGACCGGCTCCTCGGGCAGCTCGGGCAGGGTGCGCTCGCCGACCCGCCGTTCGGTGCCGTCGTCGCGCACCATCGGCTCGGCGGCGAGGTCGTGGCGGGGCCAGTCGTCGGGACCCTCGATCGAGAACGGGACGTCCCAGTGCTCGGGATCGTTGAACCAGGCGATCGCCGGGTCGAGCCAGCTGTCCTGGTGGGAGTCGACGCCGGCCAGCACCACCGGCAGGCGATCGAGCCCGACGACGAGCTGACGAGCGTCGGCGTCGATCTCGTAGACGTGCCACGGTCCGGAGACGGCGACCTCGGTGAGGAGATCGTGGTCCGCCGCCGCCGACACCGCCGCGGGGGTGACCGCCAGGTAGTACCGGACGCCGAGCAGGGCGATCTGGCGGATGCCCCGGTCGAGGCCGAACGAGGAGTACGCGAGGTCCCGCTGCGAGCACGAGCCGGCCGCCGAGAGCTGGCACTGGGTGATGAAGTGGTGCGGCGTCGTCGCCGACGACTCGAAGTAGAGCCCCTCCATCGAACCGATGCACCCGTCGGTGAAGTACGGGATCATCATCGGCGCCATCGTCGTGCCGTAGGAGCCGACGCGGTCGCGCTCGAACTCCCAGAAGGCGCGCCCGCAGCCGTGGTCGGGGTCGCGGCCGAGGTCGTCGAGCGTGGTCAGCAGGGCCCGGAACTCCGGCCACCCACCCTCACCCGCCGGGACCTTGGCCGTCGGGGAGGTGTCGCGGCTCGGCGCCTGGCCCTCCAGCCCCCGGAAGTTGTGCAGCGCCCACGACGATCCCGGATTGCGGTCGCGCTCGACCCCGAGGAGCCGGCCCTTGCCCTCGGCCGTCGTGCCGCCGGTCGGCAGGGCGTCGAGCCCGAGCGCGGCCCCGACGAATACGAGCACCGCCAGCGTCGCCGGCACGGCGACCCCGGCGCCGAGCCACGGGGTCGGCCGCTCGGGGTCGCTCGACACGAGGATCGAGACCGCCCGCACCACCTCGGCGACCGCCAGGGCCGCCAGCAGCATGATCGCCAGGTAGTAGAGCGGCAGGACCCGGGCGTTCCAGAGGCGGGAGTCCGGGACGTACACGAACCCCAGTGCCCCGACGGCCACCAGCCCGGCGAGCAGGTAGGCGAGCCGTTCCTGGAAGATGATCCCGACGACCAGGCCGACGCCGGCGAGCACGAGCGGCAGGTCGAGCGACCCCGACGCGGGCCGGAGGTACGACCAGATCGTCTGTGCCGGGTCGTCGCCGGTCACCGACTGCGGAGGGCCGAGCCCGACCTCCGGCGCGGTCACGTGGCTCAGCGCGACCCAGGTGACCACGGCGAGGGCGACGCCGCCGACTACGGCGGACGCGGCGGGCATCGCGACGCCGCGGGACGCGATGCCGCCCCTCGCCCAGGCGGCCGCGGCGAACGCCAGCGCGGCACCCACGATCACCGCGAGGACGATCGCGACCAGCCGGGCCCGCCCGTCGAGGTAGGTCCACACCGGGGTCTCGGCGACGTCGCCGCGGATGTGGGGCAGCGGCTCCCAGCCCATGTCGTTCACGTACGCGCTGCGCCCCGCGAACGGCAGCGCCCACCACGCGCCGAGCAGGCCGGCGACCGGCAGGATCGGCAGGAACCAGCGCAGGCGGGCCCGCCCCGGCCACACCACCAGGGCCAGGGCGGTGGCGGCGAGGGCGTAGAAGGACGGGATGATGTGGCAGAGGGCGCACAGGGCGAGCAGGGTCGCCGCCGTGCCCCGGCCCCGACCGGTGCGCAGGCCCCTCACCATCACCCCGACGTACACGAGGGCGAGGGCCAGCCCGATCGAGAAGGAGAACTCCCCCGCCATCGTCGAGGTCATGTTCCCGCCGATGATGTTGCCGGTGCCGCTGTTCAGCGTCGGCTCGAGGTTGTAGAGGAACAGGACCGTGCCGATCGCCAGCGCCGGGGGGATCGGGAACGGCGCGCCGGCGACGCGGCCGAGCGACCAGGCGGCCACCGGCATCAGCACGACGCCCGACACCGCGACGAGCTTGAACGCCACGCCGTAGGGGACCGGCACCACGAGCAGGAGGAGGAAGGCCCCGAGCCCGAACAGGGCCCACCGTCCGCTCCGCAGCCTCGGCACGAACCACCCGCTCACCAGCACGGCCAGCGCGGCGGGCACCGAGAGCAGGAGCAGCGGGTTCCGCACGCCGACGTGCAGCACCACGACCGCCAGCATCGGGACGACCATGTAGAACTGGTACGCGGGGAAGCCGGCGTACCAGTCCGGCGCCCAGCCGTTGAGCTGCCATCGGGGCAGCACCTCGCGCATCAGGAACATCGGGCCCCAGACGTGCGAGCCCATGTCGCCACCGGTCGGCGTGTTCTCGGTGAGCACCCGGTCGGGGTGGACCGTGACGGCGACGAAGCCGACGCAGAGCAGCACGACCGCGAACGTCGCGTAGGTCTCCACCGGGGCGGCGACCAGCCGCCGACCGACGGCGGCCGCCACGTCGCGCGGCGAACGGAGCGGGGGCCCGTCGGTCACCCGCCGAGCCCCAGCGCCGGGAGCCCGACCGTCGACAGGACGTCGCGGCAGGTGTCGTCGATCGAGCCGGACAGGGCGAGCAGGGTGACGACGGTGGTGGCGTTGAAGGCCATGTGGGTCACGATGCCCGGTCCGAGCCGTCCGGTGCGGTCGGCCAGCACGCCGAGAACCAGCCCGAAGGCCAGCAGGGCGAGGAACTGGAGCCGCTGGAAGTGCACCAGCGCGAACAGGGCGGCGGTGAGGGTCAGGCCGACCCACCGGCCGACCGCGGGCGACAGCCCGGCCGCCCCGAAGCGCCCGGCCATGAAGCCGACGACGCCGCGCTGCACGAAGCCCCGGAAGAACAGCTCCTCGACGATCGGCGCGCCGACGACGGTGACCAGGGTGAGCAGGACGACGCCGAACGGGTCGTCGGCCTTGTCGGCGAGGCGGCACGCCGGCCCCTTGAGGTCGTCGAGCGACTCGCCGAGGAACCGCGCCCACGGCGTCGAGACGACCGGCACCAGCACGAGCTGGCAGGCGACGCCGAGCACGATCCCGATCGGGACGTCGAGCGGACGCACCGCCAGGCCGAGCGACGAGCGGGGGTCGGCCCGGCGGGCCCGCAGGACGAGGACGACCGCCCCCACCATCCCGACCCAGAGCGAGGCGGTGCCGAGGGCCAGCACGCCGAGGGAGGCGTCGTCGACGTCGCTCACCCCGGCGAGCGCGAACACGATCGACACCAGGATCTGGCTGACGAACAGCGTGGCGACGACCGCGATGGCGACCTCGCCGAGCCCCCAGGGGGGCGCGGGCGGATCGGTGCGGGAGGGGGCCGGGTCGGGTGCGCTCACGGTTGGGGACCGGCCGCCTGCGGGCCGACCGGCGAGGTTACCGGGCACCGTCCCCGCCGCCCGGTCGGCGGGCGGGCGGACTCAGCTGGCGAGGGCGTTGTCGCCGAAGAGCGGCAGGGGAACGACGTCGCGGCGGTCGCGGAGCTGCCAGCCGCGGGGCACCGACGTGCGGTCGGCGTGGCGCCCGCACAGGTCGTGGTTCATCGGGTGGCGCTCGTCGCTCAGGTGGTCGAGCCAGACCGTCGAGGTGGCGTACTCGTAGGACAGGGTGGCCGCCGCCGGTTCGTGGCAGTCCGGTCGGGCGCAGAGGCGGGCCATGGACCGGCAGGGTACCTCCCCCCGACGAGGTGGATCGTGATGGCCGGAAGGGCCCCCGCGACCCCTACGATGTTTCCCATGTCTCAGCAGGGTCCGCCCTCCCCCTCCCCCGACGGGAACGAGTCGGGCCGATCCGGGCGCGCCGACGCCGGCTGGCCCAAGTGGACGCTCTACCTGCTGCTGCTCGGCTTCGTGGTCGTCGTCCTGCTGTCGATCAACGGCGGCGGCAGCTCGGGTGACGCGATCTCCTACTCGGCCTTCCGCGAGGCGATGCAGGAGGACCGCGTCGAGTCGATCGAGTTCGACAACTCGTCGGCCCGCATCACCGGCGAGTTCACCGACGGCGAGAAGTTCACCACCACCGGGTTCGCCCAGTACCCCGAGGACGTCCTGACCCTCGCCAAGGAGAACGACGTCGACGTCAAGCCCAAGACGGCGAGCCCCGGCTTCCTGGAGTCGTGGCTCCCGCTGCTCCTGCCCTTCGCGATCCTCGGCCTGGTCCTCTGGATGCTCAACCGCCGGGCGTCGGGCCAGATGGGCAACATCATGTCGATCGGCCGGAGCAAGGCGAAGACCTACAGCACCGAGCGGCCGGGCACGACCTTCGCCGACGTCGCCGGCTACGAGGAGGTCAAGACCGAGATCACCGAGGTCGTCGACTTCCTGAAGCACCCCGAGAAGTTCGGGCAGATCGGCGCCCGCATCCCCAAGGGCATCCTGCTCGTCGGTCCCCCCGGCACCGGCAAGACCCTCATCGCGCGGGCGGTCGCCGGCGAGGCGGGCGTGCCGTTCCTCTCGGTGTCGGGCTCGGACTTCATGGAGATGTTCGTCGGCGTCGGCGCCAGCCGGGTCCGCGACCTGTTCCAGTCGGCCAAGAAGATGGGCCGGGCGATCATCTTCATCGACGAGATCGACTCGATCGGCCGCAAGCGGGGCGCCGGCCTCGGCGGCGGCCACGACGAGCGCGAGCAGACCCTCAACCAGATGCTGTCGGAGATGGATGGCTTCGAGGCCACCGAGGGCATCGTGATGATGGCGGCGACCAACCGGCCCGACATCCTCGACCCCGCCCTCCTGCGCCCGGGGCGCTTCGACCGCCAGGTCGTCGTGCCGCTGCCGGAGGCGAGCGAACGCCTCGCGATCCTCAAGGTCCACACCAAGGGCAAGCGCCTCTCCGCCGACCTCGACCTGAACGTCGTCTCCCGCGGCACGCCGGGCATGAGCGGCGCCGAGCTGTCGAACCTGGTCAACGAGGCCGCCCTGCACGCCGTGCGCAAGGGCCGCCAGGAGATCGACAACCAGGACTTCGAGTACGCCCGCGACCGCATCCTGATGGGCGCCACCCGCGAGTCGATGGCCCTCTCCGACAAGGAGAAGGAGCTCACCGCCTACCACGAGGCCGGCCACGCGGTGTGCGCCGCCGCCCTCGAGCACGCCGACCCGCTGCACAAGGTCACGATCCTGCCGATCGGCATGGCCCTCGGCGTCACCCACCAGCTCCCGGTCGAGGATCGCCACTCCTACGACCAGCACTACCTCGAGGACTCCCTCGTCGTGATGATGGGCGGCCGGGTCGCCGAGCAGATCGTCTTCGGCGTGATGACCACCGGCGCCGGCAACGACCTCGAGCGGGCCACCGCCCGGGCCCGTCGCATGGTCACCCAGTGGGGCATGAGCCCCAAGATCGGTCCCCAGGCGTGGGACGGCGGCGGCGAGGTGTTCCTCGGCGAGGAGCTGATGCACCAGCGCGAGGGCTACAGCGGCCGCATCGCCAACATCATCGACGAGGAGGTCGAGCGCATCCTCCGCGAGGCCGAGGAGCGCTGCCGCACCCTGCTCACCGACAACCGGGCCGGGCTGACGATGGTCGCCCGCTCGCTGCTCGAGCACGAGACGGTCGACGGGGCCACCGTCGAGCGCCTGGTGCGCATGGGCGCCGACGATCCGCCGGTGCCGGCCGAGTCCACCCCCGTCGACTGAGCCGAGCCCGGCCCTAGCCGGGCTCCACCGGGTCGGCGTCGCCCCGCGGGTCGCCGTCGTCGCGCAGAGCGGCCATGGCCGACCACAGGTCGGCGGTGGTCGGCTCGCCGAGGAAGTGGCCGCGGACGTCGCCCCGCTCGTCGAGCAGCAGCAGCAGGGGCACCGCGTCGACGCCGTAGCGCTCGTGTAGGCGGGCGTCGCGCACCGAGTCGATGTCCTGCACGCCGACCTCGTCGCTCTCGAGCTGGCGGGCCTTCTCCCACGTCGCCCGGCAGGCGTTGCACGTCGCCGAGCTGAACACCGCGACCATCCAGGGGCGGTCGGCGTGTTCGAGGTCGCGGCGGTCGACGTTGTCGGGCACCGCCCAGCCCGGGCGGGTCGGCGCGTCGGACGAGACCCGCCGACGGATCAGCGCCGCCACCCCGACCGCGACCAGGCCCACGACGAGGGCGACCGGTGCGAGCTCCATCCCGGCAGCGTGCCACGCGCCGGGGCGGGACGGTCAGCCGAGTCGCGCCAGCCGGCGGTCCAGCGGGATGCCGATGGTGGCGGACGTACCGAGCCCCGCCGCCTCGTCGTCGGAGCCTTCCTCGGTGTCCTCGGTCTCGTCGTCGGCCGCCTCCGCGTCGTCCTCCTCGTCGGGCTCGTCGTCGCCGGGCACCTCGGCGGCGGTGCGCGACAGGAGACGGCGCTCGACGACCACGGGTCCGGAGGCCTCGACCAGCAGCGAGACCCGACCCGGGGGGAGGTCGTCGGGGCGCAGCTCGACCCGGCGGCCGGCCTCGATGGTCAGCCGCCCGTCGGGGAGGGCCTCGAGCGTGCCGTCGCCGAACGCGGACACCGTCACCTCGACCGCCTCGGCGCCGGGGTTGTCGATGACGTAGCGGGCGTCGTCGGCGCCGTCGGGGCGGGGGCCGGCCGGCAGGACCCACGCCGTGTCCTCGACCGGCGACCCGGTGGAGGTGGCCTCGCCGAGGGAGGGCGCCTCCCCCACCGACGACAGGCTGCGCTCGGCGAGGATCGGCACCTCGTTCCGAGAACGCACGGTCAGCGTGTGGGCGGCGGCGGACGGGATCGCCTCGTGGTCGCGCACGTCGAACACGGCGAAGCGCCCGCCGGGGACGTCGAGCGGCACCGAGGGGACCGGGTCGTAGCGCTCCTGTTCGTCGAGGGCGACGTCGATCACGACCTCAGCGGTGCGCTCGCCGGGGTTGAACACGACGACCCGCTCGGCGGTGTAGTTCGAGCTGACGCTCGCGGGGAAGGTCCACGCCTCGGCGGGGGCGGCGACGGCGGGCGTGAGGGTCACGCCCTTGCGCCGGAACGGCTGGGCCTCGATCTCCTCCGCGGTCGTCGCCGCGCCGGTGCCGTCGAAGGTCTGGATGCGGTCGACGACGACGAGGCCCCGGCGGGTCGTGACGGTGGTGGCCATCACCTCCCGTTCGGTGACGAGGTCCGACACCGGGACGACGACCACGCCGCCCGCGGGCACGAGCATCCCCTGGAGCTCGTTGGGCTCCCGCACGTTCTCGTCGGTGGTGAACGACAGGTCGACCGTCGCCGCCCCGGCGTGGGGGTTGAAGACCGCCAGCGCCATGGTGGCGTCGCGGGTGCTGGCCCCGGCGGGCAGGTACCAGCGATCGGAGCTGCGCGAGTGGCACGGGGCCACGTCGCGTCCGAGGGGTCCGACGACCTCGTGCTCGACGGTGATGGTGCCCCCGACCACGTGTACGGCGGCGGCGACCCACTCGGCCTCGATCAGGTCGGCCAGCGCCAGCCGCTCGGTGGTGAGCGCCGCCACGTCGACGTCGACCTCCGCCTCCTCGCCGTCCGAGGAGGTGGCCGTCACCCGGGCCCGGGCGTCGTCGGTGCCTACGTTGGCGAGCACGAGCGTGCCGTCGGCGACGGTGCCCTCGCCGGAGGACTGTCCGGCGCAGTACCAGGCCCCGTCGAGCGCGTCGTCGGGTGGGCCGACCGGCAGCAGGTTGGCGGGCTCGACGGCGACGAGGGTGGAGTCGTCAACGTCGCCGGCCGTGGTCGCGCCATCGCCACGGGACAGGACGATGCCACCGACCAGCAGCAGCGCGAGCACGACGAGCGCGACGGCGCGGCGGCTCACGTCGGATCCTCCGGGCCGTCCGCCGGTGGCTCGACCGGATCGGGCTGGTCGAGGCCGACCGCCCGGCGGGCGCGGGAGCTGGCCCGGTTCCGCACCAGGACCGCCGCCAGCCACAGCAGGGGCTGGACGAGCACGAGCGCGCGGTAGCCGAGGGGCGTCGAGTGGCCGATGGTGGCCGTCCCGGCGGGCACGTCACGGTGGCGGGCCGCCCACCCGAACGCGGCGTCGGTCTCGACGCCGTCGACGTCGATGCTCCACCGGCCGTCGGCGGGGAGGCGGGTGAGCAGGTCGCGGTCGCCGGGGGCGTCGACCTCGTAGCGGTCGACGTCGGTGGGCGCACCGGCCAGGACGTCGGGGTCGGCCACGCCGGCGGTGGTGGCCCCGCGCGGTTCGCCGGGCAGATCGAGGTCGGACTCGACGGCGGCGACGTCACCGCGCCAGGCCACGTTGCGGTAGACGATCAGCGACGGCTCGGTGTCGATGCGCTGGAGGTCGATCTGGGCGGCGAGCAGGTCGGTGAGCCAGCCCGGCGGGGCGGCGGCGTGGCCCCGGTAGGCCTCGGGCACCGAGCGGACGGGGACGACCACGTAGCGGACGCCCTCGGCGGCGAGCAGGTGCCCCATCTGCACCGTGCGGCGCGCCGCGGCGAGGTCGACGGCGTCGAACAGCCGGTCGGTGGAGGCGTGGGCGGCGCCGGGCCAGCGGTCGGTGACCTCGGGGAGGCCGTCGCTGGTGGCGAGCGACACGTCGTCACGGTACGGCTGTCCGCCGAGCGGGAGGATCGAACGGTCGCCGAGCCAGAGGATCCGCGCCTCCCGCTCGCCGTCGGACGTCAGCGTCGGGGCCAGCGCCCGGTTGAGGTCGCCGCGGGGCACCCGCCACCGACCGTCGACGATGCCGGGGGCGAGGGTGACCCCGCCTACGACGACCGAGAGGGCGGCCGCCACCGAGAGCGCCTGGCGCCAGCCGAAGCGGTAGTGGCGCAGGTCGACCTCGAAGGCCGCCATCCCCAGGGCGGTCGCGAACGCCAGGCCGACCGCGGCGGGCACCAGCACCAGCTCCGTCACCGGCAGGTCGAAGGGCAGGTCGCCCCGCTCGGCGAGGAGCAGGAGCGCCCAGGACGCCACCGCGAGGAACCAGGCGCGCACCGCCCAGGCGAGCCGCCAACCGCGTCCGATGACGAGCGGCAGGGCAGCGGCGAGCAGGAACGCCCAGCCGAGCGGCGTGTTGCCGAACGGGCCGGTCTGGAACCGCAGCAGCTCGCCGAGGGGCCGGAAGCTGGTCTCGTCGGCGCCCACCAGGGCGGTCCAGTCCTGTCCCGGGATCGACGCGCTCCACGGGAGGTGGAGGACGACCGCGACCACCATCCCGCCGGTGAGCGCGGCGAACATGCGGGCCACGCCGGTCGAGCGACCGGCGACGACCGAGCCGACGCCGAGGCCGAGCGTCATCAGCACGGCGAGGGGCACCACGGCGGGCGCGACGAGGGCCCCGAGGGCGAGCGTGAGCCCGAGCCCGACGATCCGCGACGGGAGGTCGGCGGCCACGGTCAGCGGCGCCGCCTCCTCGTCCGCGAGGTCGATCGGACCGAACGGGGCGAGGCCCGACGCCCGGGCCAGCCCCAGCACGATCCAGGGGCCGACCGCGTACGCCGCCAGCGCCGACCAGGAGCCGCCGGCGAGGGCGTTGTAGGGCAGGGGCACCGCCGCGTAGACGACCACCGCGGCGGCCGCGGCGCGGATCGATCCGATCGGGCGGGCGAGGCGCCACATCGCGAGCGGTCCGGCCGGGAGCAGGGCGAGCACCGCCAGCTTGCGCGCCGCGCTCATCGAGCCCAGGGTCAGCAGGCCGAGGAGCCCGGCCGCGCCCGCGCCGGTGGGCGACGGACCCTCGCCACCGCCGCTGGTGCTGCGCCACGACGACAGGTGGGAGCGCAGCAGGTCGAGCGGGGAATCGGGGAACGCCGAGAGCTCCCCCACCGCCGGCAGCGGTTGCAGCAGCAGGTTGCGGGAGCCGATCAGCATCAGGGCGAGGGTGACGACGGCGGCGACGACCGACACCCTCGTGAGCGGAGCGCGCATGACCGCTCCCAGGTCGCGCCCGGTCGCGGCCAGCGCGCCGAGGCGATCGTCGCCCCCACCGACCTGGCCGCGCAGGGACGCGGTCAGCCGGGCGCTGCCGCGCACCTGGAGATGGCGGACCTCGGCGTCGCTGACGGTGCGGACCCGGGCGAGCCGCCGACGCCGACGCCACACCGCCGGGAGGCGCCGGAGGTTCCAGGTCCACGCCCCGACCACGTCGGCGACGTGGCGGAACCGGCCCGACAGCAGGGCGGCGAGGGCCTCGACGAGGGAGAAGAGGAGCGCCTGGGGGAGGACGCGCACGAGGGTGCCCCGGCGGTAGTTCGACAGGACCGACCTCAGCCGGTGGCGCTGCTGGAGGCGACGCCGGTCGTCGTGGGGCCGGCGCTCGCCCAGCGCCTCGAGGTGGCGGACGACGGCGCTGGGGACGACGACGACGCGGGCGCCGGCGACGTGGGCCCGCCAGCACAGGTCGACGTCGTCGCCGAGGAACGAGATGCCCGGGTCGAAGCCGCCCAGCGTCGCGAACAGGTCGGCCCGGACCAGCACCGCGCCGCCGTCGACGTGGAACACGTCGCGGATGGCGTCGTGCTGTTCCTGGTCGGGCTCGCCGGGCTCGGCGTAGGGCGCGGGCACGCCGGCCTTGTCGACGGCGCCGCCGACCGAGCGGATGTGGTCGGGCTCGTGCCAGTCGACCAGCTTCGGCCCGAGGACGCCGCCGTTCGTGCGGAACGCCTCCTCGACGAGGACCCGGACCGCGTTCGGTGCGAGGGCGACGTCGTCGTGGCACAGGAGGTAGAACGCGGCCCCCTCGACGGCGGCGAGGACCTCGTTGGTGGCGGCGCCGTAGCCCGGGTCGTCGTCGAGGCGCCGCACCCGCGCGTCGGGCAGCACGGAGGCGACCCTCCCCGTGGGGTCCTCGGCGCTGCCGGTGTCGACGACGAGGACCGACAGCGACTCGTAGGTCTGCGCGGCGAGGGAGCGCAGGCACTCCTCCAGCCAGTCGCCGGGGTCGTGGGTGACGACGACCGCGACCACCGCCGGGGCCGCGCCGGCCGGCTTGGTCTGGGCGGCGGGGGGCGCGTCGGTCACGGCCGACAGACGCTACCGCCTGCCCCCGCCCGTCCCGGGTACCCCTCCGCCGCCGTCCGATGTCGAGCGACCGGTGTCACAGCTTCGGTGCTTGCAACTGTTTAACGTCATCGGTACGGTTGCGAGCAGATCGACACGCAGAGGAGCGACCAATGACCGATCTGACCGACGACCTCACCAACCTCGTCCGCGACGCCGCCTACGTCGGCGTCGGCGCCGGCGTCATCGCCTTCCAGAAGGCGCAGGTCAAGCGGGTCGAGCTGACCGAGCTGCTCAAGGAGCAGGCCGACGTCGCCAAGGTCCGGGCCGACGGGCTCGGCGACCGGGTCGAGGCCCTGGTCGGCGATCTCCGCGGCCGGATCGAGGGCGTGATCGCCTCGATCGACGCCGACGACGTCGTCACCGACGTCAAGGCCGGCTTCGAGGGCCTGTCCACCACGGTCGAGGACCGCATCAAGGTGCTCGAGGGCCGCCTCGACGCCATCGAGGACCGCTTCGAGTCCCTCGTCGACGAGATCGAGGGCTGGCTCCCCGAGCAGGCCAAGGACCTCGTCAAGCAGTTCCGCGAGGCCGCCAAGGACGCCCGCCAGCAGGTGCGCAGCGCCCTCGGCACCGCCGCCTGAGCGACCTTCCCAGCGGATCTCCGACCCCACCCCCCGGGGGTCGGAATCGCCGGCACCGCTCGTCGGTCCCGGCGGGGGATCCGGGCCGTCCCCTGGGACCGGATCCCCTGATCGACCCGCGCGCCCCGTCCGCGCGGCCCCCCGGTGCGCCCCGTCCTGCGGGGCGCACCGGCGCGTCCGGGCCTCGGCCTGGCGCTCGAGGCGTGGAGCCCGGTCAGCCCGCCACGCCGAGGCCCGCGGTCCACGCGTCGTAGAGCGCGGCGTAGCGGCCCCCCGGGACGGCGGCCAGCTCGCGGTGCGTGCCCAGCTCGACCAGCCGGCCGTCCTCGACGACCCCGACCCGGTCCGCGCGCGCGGCGGTCGAGAGGCGGTGGGCGATCACGATCGTCGTCCGGCCCGCCATCAGCCGCTCGACCGCCGCGTCGACCAGCACCTCGGTGCCGGGATCGAGGCTGGAGGTCGCCTCGTCGAGCACGAGGATCGCCGGGTCGGCGAGCGCGGCCCGCGCCAGGGAGACCAGCTGCTTCTCCCCCGCCGAGAGGCGGCTGCCCCGCTCCCGCACCTCGGTGTCGAGGCCGTCGGCGAGGGCGGCGAAGCGGTCGAGCACCCCGATGGCCCCGAGGGCGTCCTCGACCTCGGCGTCGGTGGCATCGGCGCGGGCGATGCGCACGTTGTCGCGGATCGTCCCGTTGAACAGGAAGCCCTCCTGGGGCACGACCGCCACCCC
This sequence comes from Acidimicrobiales bacterium, assembly GCA_012730075.1. Classification (GTDB taxonomy): domain Bacteria; phylum Actinomycetota; class Acidimicrobiia; order Acidimicrobiales; family Iamiaceae; genus Iamia. The sequence continues at coordinate 35,911 of JAAYBP010000200.1, forward strand.
GTCACGGAGCGAGTCGAGGCGGACGCGCCGCAGGTCGACGCCGCCGACGGTGACCGTGCCGTCGGTCGGGTCGTAGAAGCGGGCGATCAGCTTGGCGAGCGTCGACTTCCCGGCGCCGGTCGGGCCGACGAGGGCGATGCGCTCCCCGGCCCGGATCGTCAGGTCGACGTCGCTGAGCACGCGGCGGTCCCGGCCCGCGTAGGCGAAGCCGAGGCCGGTCGCGACGACGTCGCCGCCGGCCGGCAGCGGGACGGCGTCGGGTGCCTCGGGCAGGTCGATCTCGGTGTCGAGCACCTCGTACAGCTTCTTGAGGGCGGCCCCGGCCGACTGGAGCTGGTTGAACAGCTGCGAGAGCTGCTGCACGGGCTCGAACAGGTTCGACAGGGACAGGACGAACAGGGCGACGGTGCCGACGGTGAGGTCGCCGTCGACGACCCTCGTCCCCCCGACCCACACGACGAGAGCCGTGGCGCCGGTGCCCGCCAGCTCGATCACCGGCAGGTACCACGACTGCACCCACACCGACCGCATGTGCGCGCCGTACAGGCTGCGGTTGCGGCGACCGAAGCGGCGGGTCTCGACGTCCTCACGGGCGTGCGCCTGGATGACCCGCACCCCGCTGATGCCCTCCTGGAGGTGCGAGAGCATCAGCCCGATGCGGTCGCGCACGGTCAGGTACGCCCGGTTGGAGTCGCGCTGGAACTTGATGCTCGCCAGCACGACGAACGGCAGGGGGGCGATCGTCACGAGCAGCAGCAACGGCGACGTCAGGGCGAGCACGACGACCGTCAGCACGATCAGCAGCGCGCTGGCCACGAACTGGAGCAGGCCGAGCTGCACCAGTTCCTGGAGCGAGTCGACGTCGGAGGTCATGCGGGACACGACGACGCCGGCCTTCTCGCGGTCGTAGTACGGCATCGACAGCCGCAGGAGCCGACCGAAGACCCGGTTCCGCATGTCGCGCAGGTAGCCCTCACCGGCGCGGGAGATCAGCACGACCTGGACCCGGTTCAACCCGTACGCGGCCACCGCGACGAGCACGTACAGGCCGACCGCGGTGTTGAGGGCGCCGGTGTCGGCCTCGGCGATGCCGTGGTCGATGCCGTAGCGGACGAGGTACGGCCCGGCGATCGTGGCGAGCACGTAGGCGACGCTGACGCCCATGGCGGCCGCGAGGGTCCGCCGGTACGGGCCGAGCATCCGCAGCGTGCGCACCAGGACGTGGGCGGCGGCGCGGCGGTCGAGGCGGTCCTCGTCGCTGACACCGGCGGAGACGATCACGGCTGGACCTCGACGCCGGTCGCCTCGGCCGCTTCCTCGGCGGCCCGGCGGTCGGCCTCCTCGGCGGCGGCGAGCACCTCGCGGTAGCGGGCGTCGCCGGCGAGGAGCGACGCATGGGTGCCGTCGGCGACGACGCGGCCCTCGTCGACCAGCACGACCCGCTCGGCGAGGGCGATCGTCGCCGGCCGGTGGGCGATCACGATCGTGGTGCGCCCCCGCATCACCTCGGCCATGGCGTCGCGGATCTCGTGCTCCTTGGTGGGGTCGACCGCACTGGTGGCGTCGTCGAGGATCAGCACCCGCGGGTCGGCGAGGATCGCCCGGGCGATGGCGATGCGCTGCCGCTGTCCGCCCGACAGCGAGAAGCCGCGCTCGCCGATCGCCGTCTCGTACCCCTCGGGCAGGGCGGCGATGAACTCGTCGGCGCCGGCGAGGCGGGCGGCCCGCTCGATCGCCTCGAACGGGGCGTCGGGCTCGGCGAAGGCGATGTTGGCCGCGATCGTGTCGCTGAACAGGAACGTGTCCTCGAACACGACGGCGACCTGGCGGCGCAGCTCGCCGAGGGCCACGTCGCGCACGTCGACGCCGTCGACCAGCACCGCACCGCGGTCGACGTCGTAGAAGCGGCAGAGCAGCCGGGCGACGGTCGACTTGCCGCTGCCGGTGGCCCCGACGACCGCGACCGACTGGCCGGGAACCACGTCGAGGGCGAAGCCGTCGAGCACCGGACGCCCCGGGCCGTAGCGGAACGTCACGTCCCGGAACGCGACCGCCCCGCGGGGGTCGTCCCCGCCCAGCGGGGGCAGGGAGACGGGGCGGCGGGGCTCGTCGACCTCGACCGCGGTGTCGAGCAGCTCGGCGACGCGGCCGGCCGAGGCGACCGCCCGCTGCGCCATGGCGACGATCCACCCGAGCATCCGCATCGGCCAGATCAGGAGGGCGACGTACGCGTTGAACGCGACCAGTTCACCGACCGTCAGGCGACCGTCGATCACGAGGTGGCCGCCGTAGAGCAGCACGAG
>JAAYBP010000201.1 GCA_012730075.1 Acidimicrobiales bacterium
ACGTCGACTTCCACGCCCCCATCGCCGTCTTCGCCGTCCCCCCCGACGTCTACGCGTGAAGACCACACGAGGTGCCTGGAGGCCGAGCCGACAGGCGAGGCCGACCCAGCAGGCACGGCACCGCAAGGTCCGAGCGCAGCGAGGAATCCGTCTCGCGACGACGCTCGCTTTCCGCTAACGCTCCTGGCACCTCGTGTGGTTCTGGCTAGCCGGGGGCGACGGGGGTGCGGGCGAAGGGGTCGATGCGCTCGGCCAGCCAGGTCCAGACCGCGGCGCTGCTGCCGTCGGCGTAGTGGCTGCCGTCGGGGCGCACCTCGACGCCGTCGATGCGCTCCCGGAACTCACCGTCGGGGCAGAGCAGCTCGCCCAGATCGAGGTAGGTCGCCCGGTCGCCCAGGTCGGCGGCGTACTCCTCGAACACCGAGTTCACCCAGGCGACGCGCTCGGGGTCGTTGCGCTCGCTCCCGGCGCCGCCGAGACGCGGATCGCGCTCGCGCATGCAGGGCATCCCGGCCAGGGCGAGGCGGACCTCCGGGGCGACCGCGAGCAGGGCGTCGACGCCCCGGTCCAGCCCGGCGCGGATCAGCTCCGCCATCTCGGGTGTGCCGCTGCGGACCGTCTCGCCGTCGACCAGGTGGTCGTAGACCTCCCACCCCCCGAACACGAACAGCACCACGTCGGGGTGCGTGGCCACCGCCCGGGCCTGCCAGTAGACCGGCCAGCCGTCGCAGTCGTCGCCGGAGGTGTCGATCCGCCCGCCGGGCAGGGCGTTGCCGTCGACCAGGCCACAGCCGATCAGGGCCGCGCTGCTCATCTCGATCGACGGGGGGACGATCGGCCGGGCGTAGGTGAGCGTCCAGCCCACCGAGTCGCCGGTGACGAGGACCCGGACGGGACGGTCGTCGGGTACCGCGTCGAAGCCGCCGGTGGCGGCCGCCCGGCGCACCGCCTCCGACAGGGTGGTCGGCGGGGGCTCGACGTCGTCGGGCACGCCGCGCGGCGCGGTGGCGAGCGTGGGAGGGAGACCGGTGGCCGAGGGCGCGCCCGGGTCGGTGCGGAGCGTGCCGGCGAAGAGCAGCCACACCGCCAGCGCGCCGAGCGTCACCGCGGTGGCGGCCCGTCCCCGCAGCGGGCGCGGGAACCGGAGGCGCAGCCCGTCGACGCCCCCGGTGCGCACCGGCCGCTCGACGAGGCGGTACGAGGCGATCGCGGCGACGAAGGCGACGGCCGTGCGCAGGGCCAGCAGGGCGGGATCGTGCCAGTCGGCGGGCCCGTCGAGACCGGTGCGATCCGGGGTGAGGACGACGTCGACCGGCCAGTGCCACAGGTAGAGGCCGTAGGAGATCCGCCCGATCCAGACGAGCGGGGCCCAGCCGAGGCCGCGGGCGAGCGGTGAGGAGCTCCGGGGCAGGGCGACCGCCGCCACGACCGCGGCGGAGGCGACGGCCAGGGCGAGGAACCCGCCGCGGTACATCCAGCGGTCCGCCTCACCGACGAGGACGAACGTGGCCACGACGGCGACGGCACCGACGAGGCCGACGACGCCCAGCAGGCGACGCGCCCGGTGCAGCGGCCACTGGGCGGCGGCCAGGGCGAGCGCGGTGCCGACGAGCAGCGTGTGGGCCCGGCTGTCGGTGCCGTAGTAGGCGCGCGACAGGTCGACCGGCCCCTCGGCGAGGTGCGCCATCCAGACCGTCGACGCGGCGGCGAGGGCGAGCGCGACCGCCAGCAGCACGACCGTCGGCGGCCTCCGACGCAGCGCGAGCACCAGCAGCAGCGGGAACACGAGGTACCACTGCTCCTCGACCGACAGCGACCACAGGTGGCGCAGCAGCGACGGCACCCCGGCGAAGTACGACTGCTCGGTGACGACGAAGCGCCAGTTGGCCACGTAGAACAGCGCCGCCAGGCCATCGCCGCGAAGCGAAGCCCGCTCGGCCGGGTCGACCACGAACGGGGCGGCGACGCCCACCGCGGCGAGGAGCACCAGCAGGGCGGGCAGCAGCCGTCGGATGCGGCGCAGCCAGAAGCGCCGCAGGTCGATCGCGCCGGCCACGACCCGTTCGCGCAGCAGCAGCGTCGTGATCAGGTAGCCCGACAGCACGAAGAACACGTCGACGCCGAGGAAACCGCCCGGCGCCCACGACACACCGCCGTGGAACAGCATGACCGCCAGTACGGCGACCGCCCGGATCCCGTCGAGGGCGGGGTTGTACGGCAGGGCGGCGGGGCGGGCGCCAGCGGACGCGCCGTTGGACGCGCCCGACGGGCCGCGGGGTGGGCCGCTCAACAGCCGGCGGGGGTCTCCACCGCCCCCGGCGCGGTCTCGAACACCGCCGACGGCACGCCCGCGTCGACGATGTCGCCGGCGAGGCGGACCACGTCCGGCGGGAACGACGGGTCGAGCACGATCGCGCTCAGGCGCGAGTCGACCTCGTCGGGCCCGGCCAGGTCGAGGGCCACGGCCAGGCGCTCCCGGGCCCGGTCGCCGTCGGCCCGCTCGGCGTCGGAGCGGACGTCGGCGAAGGCGAGCTCGCGGGCGTCGGGTCGGGCCCGCCACGCGGCGATGCCGTCGAGCCCGGTCACGACGGTGAGCACCGCGTCGTAGTCGCCCGCGCACCGCACGCGGTGGGGTTCGGCCGCAGCGCGGTGGGATGGTCCGACGCCGACGTCGTAGCCCCGCCGCTCCAGGTCGAGCAGCAGGCCGAACGCGGGTCCGCCCAGGTAGACGGGGTCCTCCCAGCGGAGGAGGTAGCGGGGCGCCTCCGGCAGGTCGCCCGCGGTCTGCCGGGCCAGCGCCCCCGCGAGGTCCGACGACCGCGGGTAGGGGTTCTCCTGCGAGGACACCCGCGCCGCGGTGGTGATCGACAGCAGCGCGACCGTGCCGACCGCGGCGATCCGCCACGCGGGGGCGACCTCGGCGGAAGGCTCGTGGGCTCCGCGCGAGCGCAGGAGCACCGCCAGCCCCCACCCGAGGGCGAACACCTCGAGGGCGACGAGGGCGACGACCCAGCGGAACGTGTACAGGTAGACCGCGCCGAACACCCGGCTGAGCGCGGCGAGTCCGGACACCAGCGTGAGGGCGATCACCGAGTTGAGGCGGGTCAGGGTCGGCTCCGACCGGCGTACGGCTACCACCCCGGCGACGGCCGCCCACGCGACCACGAGGGCGAGGCCAGGCAGCACCGATCCCTCGACGCCGGGCGCGTAGCGCACCCACGGCCCGACCGGGTTCGACGCCTGGAGCAGCGCCTCGAGCCCACCCCCGACGCCGATGACCTCCTCGTCGGGGCTCCCGAAGTGCTCCAGCAGGATGTCGACGTTGCTCGGGTCGTGGCGCACCGCGTCGGCGATCGGCCCGCTCCACAGCACCAGTCCGGTCAGGACCGCAGCGGGGATCGGCGCCCAGCGTCGGAGGGCGGCGCCGATCGTCTCGTCGTCCGACCGGGGCCGCCCGCGCCGCGCCAGCACCGCCGTCGCCACGAGGAGCAGCGGCGGCAGCAGGGGCAGGTACCCGACGTGGCCCTGCATCGAGTACGACGCGGCGGCCACGGCGAGGACGAGCGGCCAGCGCGCCCCGTCGAGCACCGCCCACACCGACAACAGGGCGACGGTGAACGGCACCAGCGCGACCCAGGGGTTCCACGGCTGGCTGAGGGCGTCGAGGCCGTAGCCGCCGACCAGGAGCAGGGTCGTGGCCCCGAACCAGAGGGTGACGCCGCGCCCGGTCCGGCGGGCGACCAGCGCCACCGCGACCGCCAGGCCGGCCGCGTTGACCGCCGCGGTCGCCGCCTCGAACGCCCACGACGAACCACCGAGCAGCCGGTAGAGCGGCCAGGGTGCCCAGAACATGAGCGGCCCCGGGTGGTTGCCCTGGGTGCCGTCGTCGGCGGCGATGCGACCGGCCGCACCGACCAGCGGCGGATCCTCGGGGAGCGACAGCATCCGCAGCTCGGCCTGCGCCTGGTCGCCGGTGGGGTACCAGGTGCGCGTGCCGAGCGCGGCGACCAGCACCAAGATCGGCAGCACCACGAGCACGGCGACGACCGCCGCCGGGGGCCACCCGGCCCGGCCGCGGTCGATGGGACCGGCGGAGCCGTGGTCGGCCGGCGCCCCGGCGACGCCGTCGTCCGGGACCCCGGGCATCAGCGCCGCCGGCGCCCCAGGGTGCGGAGCCGGATGCGCAGGAGGATCCACAGCGCCTCGATGCCGTCGGTCCACTGGATCTTCTTGCCGTCCTCGCGGCCGCGGGCCCGGTAGGAGATCGGCACCTCGAAGATCCGCTCGCCGCGGGCGAGCAGCTTGCCGGTGAGCTCGGCCTCGATGCCGAAGCCCGACGACGTTATGCCGACCTCGCGCCAGGTGGCCGTCGGGGCCAGCTTGAGGCACGTCTCGACGTCGGTGATCCAGGCGTCGAACAGCATGCTCGCCCACAGGGCGACGGCCTTGTTCCCGAGCACGAACCAGAAGGAGTACGCGGCGTGGCCACCGTAGGAGCGGGCGCCGTACACGACGGTGGCCTCGCCCGAGAGGGCCGGCGCGCAGAGCGTCGGGATGTCGCCCGGGTCGTACTCGAGGTCGGCGTCGAGGATCGTCAGCAGGTCGCCGCGGGCCTCGTCGAAGCCCCGCACCAGGGCGGCGCCCTTCCCCTGGTTGGGGACCTGGCGGATCAGCCGCACCCTCTCGTCGTCGACCAGGTCGGCGATCAGGTCGGTGCACCCGTCGGTCGAGCCGTCGTCGACGATGACGACCTCGCTCGGGAGCGGCATGTCGACCGCCAGCAGCCGTTCGAGCGCGGTGCGCAGGGTCGCCGCCTCGTTGTAGACGGGCATGACGATCGTCAGCCGCTCGTAGCGGGGCTCGGCGTCCACGGGGTCGTCCTCAGTAGGGCCAGGTCTCGGGATCGTGGCCCAGCAGGCGGGTGACCGCCCCGAGCCGGGCGACGATGAGCGCCTTGATCACCAGGTTGCGGGCGAACCAGGGCAGCTCCAGGCCCTGGTGCACCGCGTTGGCGATCCGGGCCTTCACGCCGAGGCGCTCGCGCCGGTACTCGGTCATCGACTGCGACCGCCCGACGTAGCGCCAGCGCGGGCCGACCGCCAGCTCACGGGCGATCGCCAGGGTGACGCCCACCGAGCTGAACGAGTCGTGGATCAGCATCGTGCCGCCGGGGCGGACCCGGTCGCCCCAGTCGCGGATGTCGGTGCGGGCGGGTCCGTACCGGTGGGCGCCGTCGATGTAGAGCAGGTCGATCGGGTCGTCGACGTCGTCGTGGGCGGCGTCGGACATGGCCCGCACGTGCCGGACCCGATCGCGCACGCCGGCGCGCTCGAGGTTGGCGTTGAACACGACGTGGTCCTCGGCCGCCTCCTCGACGTAGCCCTCGATCTCCTGGGGGCCGCGGTCGTTGCCCGCGTGGGGGTCGATGGCGACGAGCTCGACGCCGTCGTGAGCCGACCGGGCGAGCACGATCATCGAGCGGCCGCGGAAGCTCCCGATCTCGACGATGCGGCCGCCCGAGGGCACCTCCCGGGCCCGGTCCCAGAGGCGGCGGGCCTGGTCGTCGGTCATCCACCCCTCGACGCCGGCGACGTCGGACAGGGTCTCGGCGAAGGTGGTGCTCATGGGCTCGGCCACCCTAGCGGCGCCCCCGATCGCCCCCCGTGATCCGGCCCAC
>JAAYBP010000202.1 GCA_012730075.1 Acidimicrobiales bacterium
GATCGGCGAGGGCGTCCCGGGCCATTCAGGGCTCGTGGATACTTGGCCGATGCGAACGATCTGGGTCGTGACCCACCCCGAGTCCACCCACCACATCGACGGCCTGGTCGGCGGCTGGTTCGACTCGTCGCTCACCGAGCGCGGGCAGCACCAGGCTGCGGCGATCGGACATGAGCTGCGTGCTCGGCTTCCGGTCGACGCGGAGGTCGAGGTGTTCTCCTCCGATCTGCTCCGCACCGCGCAGACCGCGACGGCGATCGGCGAGGTGCTCGACGCCGAACCCGTCTTGATGCACGGCCTGCGGGAGAAGTCCTACGGCGAGGCCGGCGGTCGGCCCCAGGCCTGGTTGGACGAGCGCCTCGTCCCGCCGCCCGCCGACGGCGACCGGATGGGCCACGACGAAGGGGTCGCCGGGTCGGAGACGAAGGCGGTGTTCGCCTCTCGTGTCTACGACGCCGTGGAGTCGATCCTCGAGCGGCCATCGGAGCACCAGGTCGTGGTGACCCACGGCTTCGCGATGACCTTCGTCGTGGCCTGCTGGATCGGCATGCCCGTCGAGTCCTGCGGCTACGTCAACTTCAGGGCGCGCAGCGGTGGCATCACCGAGCTGCGCCAGGATGACCACTTCCACAACCGCCAGGTCGCCGCGCTCGACGACGTGCGCCACCTCGACGGGATCTGAAGGCCCGGTCCTCCAACGAGCGGGCGCCGAGCGCGATGACCACTACCTCGGCTCCGGCGACTCCCCGACAAGTGCACGATCCGCCTACAGGCCGGAGACGTGTTGCGGATGCGCGCTCCTGGTGGCGGCTGGGGCAGGTCGTGTGAGCGATCACCGGCGGCGAGCTCGCATTACGGAGTCCTTCTAGCGGCCGTCGGCTGGTCGCATCGCCTCCGCCGGCGATCGAACCGCTGCCCTCGCCGGGCCCGCCCTCCACGAGACCTACGCGGTCCTCACCCGGCTACCCGGCGATGCACGCGTCGCCCCGGCTGACGCGGTGCGTCTGTTGAAGGAGCGATTCGGGACCGCGGTGGTGCTCGACACGAGGTCCGCTCGGTCGGCTCCGTCCGTCCTGGTGGCCGCGGGCGTGGCGGGAGGTGCGACCTACGACGGGTTGATCGCGCTCGCGGCGCGGTCGGCGGGGCTGCCCCTCGCCACCCGGGACCGGCGGGCGCGGAGCACCCACCGCCTGCTGGACGTGTCGGTCGAGGTCCTCGGCTGAGATCGTCAGATCCGTCACCGGTGTCCGTCGCGAGCCGCGTCGACCGACAGATCGCTAGCGGGCCCGCCCCGACCGACCGGGCGGATGGTGCTGATGCGAGTGGCCGGGGCCGTGACCGGGGCCGTGACCAGGGCCGTGACCAGGGCCGTGACCGTGACCCCGTCCTGCGTGGCCCCCGTGCCGTCCCGGCGGGTGGGGACGGTGGCCGTGATCACGCCGGCGGCACCGGTCATGGTCCGGCGCGTCGGGCGGGGCGACGATCGTGACCGTCGCCAGCGGATCGGACGCGGGGTCGCAGCGCAGGGAGGCGTCGATGCCACCCGTGAGCGGGACGCCGGAGAGCATCACGCCGATGTCGAGGGTGAGGTCGAAGGTGAGCGCGCCTGGGGTCACCGTGGCCCCGCCGGTCGCGTCGTCGCCGGCCACGACCGTCCACGTCACGGTGACCTCGAACGGCGCGCCGGGGGCGCGGCTGTCCTCGGCCATCGCGGGGAACGCGAGCTCCAGCGCGGTGCCGGTGAGGGTCGCGTCGGGGGTCGCGCCGGTGCTGGTCACCACGGGCGCGCCGGAGGGGGCGAGGCCGTCGGAGACGTCCAGGCGGGCGACGAGGTCGGCGAACCGCACCTCGACCCACGCCGAGCGGGCCAGCGCGGCGCCGTAGCCGACCTCGACCGTCGGTCGGACGCGCTCCTCGAGCACCGTGGAGGCGAACGACGCCAGGTCGACCTCGAACGTCGCCGTGATCTCGCCGGTGCCGCCGGCCTCCAGCGTCGCCGGCGCCGCGACGGTCACGGGGACCTCGAAGCGGGTGGTGCGGTAGGCGGCGTCGGCCGCGGCCGGGGCGCTGATCAACGAGAGCCCGTGCTCGGTGATGGTGCCCTCCTCCACCAGGCAGTCCCCGGGCTCGACCGGGTCGTCCTCCGGCGGCTCGGCCGGCGGCATGCACGCGGCCGCCTCGGCCGGGGTCAGGAACCGCACTCCCTGCTCCTCGAACGGCGCCAGCCTGGTGACGAGGTCGTCGACGGTGCTCCGCCAGTTGGTCACCGACAGGAAGCTCACCACCGGGCGATCCTCGACCGGGGTCGCGAGCAGCGCCTCGACGTGTTGAGCCAGGTGGGTCGGGGTCTGGTGGTACACCGAGCGGGACGTGAAGGCGGCGCGTCCGCCCGGGCTGTGGAAGGCGCTCCCGGTGCCGTTGCCGTAGCCGATCAGCACGCTGTTCGGGATCCCGGCGCCGGCGGCCTCCTCCAGCGGTCCCCAGTACGGCGCCCACGGGGTCTCGATCCCTCCACCCAACGACCAGAAGGTGGTCATGCCGAGGTCGTCCATGGCCCGGAACGACAGGTCGTAGAAGGCGCCCGGATCGGACAGAAGTCCCGGGGCGGTGTACCCCCAGCCGGCGACGGTGGCGAGCTCGTCGCGGTCGGTCGCCTCCCGCGCGTAGATGTCCCACACCGCCGGGGCCAGCACCGCCAGACCGGGGCCGAGCGACCAGCCGAAGGCCAGCTCGCCGCGCCGGGGCGAGTCCCAGACGTCGGGCCGCATCGAGAAGCTGAGCGGCACCTGGAGGTTGTCGCCGTCGGTCATTCCGAGGACCACGTCGAGGGTCGTGCCGTCGCACGGCGCGACGTCCGTCACGTCGGGCTCGGGCAGCCGCACCCGGCTGCTGTCGGCATCCACGGTGACGTGGAACGAGAGGTTCGGGGCCTGCTTGGTCGGCACCAGCGTCAACTCGGTGGCGGCGAGGGTGGCGATGACGATGGCTTCCTCGTCGCCGGTGTCGGACATGTAGCCGTAGACCGGGGACCCGTCGGGGATGTCCTCGAACAGGGCCGAGATCGCCGGCCAGCTCCCCTGGTTGGGGGTGGTCTGCACGGCCAGGATCCCCTGCTGGTACGCGA
>JAAYBP010000004.1 GCA_012730075.1 Acidimicrobiales bacterium
CCGTGCGGTCGCGGTCGATCGCCTCGTCGACCGTGTAGAGCGAGCCGCCCCGGCTGCCCGATTCGACGACGACGACCACGTCGGCCAGCGCGGCCACCAGGCGGTTGCGGGCCGGGAAGCGCCACCGTGCCGGCGACGTACCCAGCGGGTACTCGCTGAGGAGGACGCCCCGGCGGGGCACCTCGGCCCACAGGTCGCGACTGCGGGTCGGGTAGACGACGTCGAGGCCGCTGCCGACCACCCCGACCGGCGGCGCCGCGTCGGACCCGGCGTCGAGGCACCCGCGGTGCGCCGCGGTGTCGATGCCGGTCGCCAGGCCGGACACGACGGCCACCCCGGCCGCCGCGCACGTCCGGCCGATGTCGTAGGCCAGCTCGGCTCCGGCCCGCGTGCAGCGTCGGGTGCCGACGACCGCCACGGTCGGCCCCGACACCGCCTCGGGCTCGCCCGCCGCGAACAGCACGACCGGCGCGTCGTGGTCGTCGTCGAGTTCGCGCGGGTGGGCGCCGGAACCGAGGAGCGACACGGTCAGGTGGGCGTGGGCGGCCCAGGTCGCGTCGACGTCGACGCGGCGGGCCGCCGACGCCCACGCGGCGGTGACCTCCTCCGCGCGGCGCCCGATCGCCTCGCCGACCGCCGGCCAGCGGTCGACCCGGCCTCCGGCGACCGTGGCCCAGACCTCGGCCCCGGGACCCTCCCCTTGCAGGGCGCGCAGCCGGGCCGGGCCCATGCCGGGCAGCCCGGCCAGGGCCACCCACCACGCCACCTCGGGCGGCGCCGACGGCGCGGCCGCGCTCACGCGACCGACTCCAGGTGCCGGCCGCCGCCGTCGCGCAGCGTCATCGCCAGCGCCACCACCTCGACCGACAGCGGGGCGGCGGGGTCGACGCCGTCGAGGTCGGCGAGGGTGCGGGCGACGCGTCGCACCCTGGCCAGGCCCCGGGCGGTGAGCCGACCGTGCTCCAGCGCGCCCTCGAGCGCCCGCTGCGCCCCCGACGTCAGCGGGGTGAGCTCGTCGAGCCGGCCGGCGGGGATGTCGGCGTTCGCCCGCACGCCCCGGCTCGCCGCGATCGCCCGGGCGCGGGCGACCCGCTCGGCCACCGGCGCCGACGGCTCGCCCGCCTCCGCCGCCAGCAGGGACGACACGTCGGGCCGGGCGACGCCGACCCGCAGGTCGAAGCGGTCGAGGACCGGGCCGCTCAGGCGCCTCCGGTACCGGGCGCGGGCCGCTTCCGAGCACCGACAGCGGCCGGGCTGGTCGGCGTCGCCGCAGGGGCACGGGTTGGTGGCCGCCACCAGCAGGAAGCGGGCGGGCAGCACGGTGCTCGCCCGGGCCCGCGACACCCTGACCACCCCCTCCTCCAGCGGTTGGCGCAGGGCGTCGACGACCACCGGCGGGAACTCGCCCAGCTCGTCGAGGAAGAGGACGCCCCCGGCGCTGAGCGACAGCTCGCCGGGGCGGAGGGCGGCAGTGCCGCCACCGACGAGGGCGACCATGGTCGCCGAGTGGTGCGGCGCCCGGAACGGCGGCCGGGAGACCAGCCCGCCGGGGATGCCGACCCCCGCCGCCGAGTGGGCCCGGGTGGCGACCATCGCCTCGTCGGGCGTGAGGTCGGGCAGCAGGCCCGGAAGGCGGCGGGCCAGCATCGTCTTGCCCGCGCCCGGTGCCCCGACCAGCAGGACGTGGTGGGCGCCGGCCGCGGCCACCTCGATCGCGAGCCGGGCGACCGGCTGACCCCGCACGTCGGCGAGGTCCGGCTCGGGCGGGCGTGGCACCGGGGGCGGTTCGGGAGGCGGGTCGGGCCACGGAGCCCCCCGCAACGCCTCGATCACCTCCCCGAGCGTCGACGCGGAGACCACCTCGACCCGCTCGACGAGGCGCGCCTCGTGGTGGGCGGCGGTCGGCACCAGCACCCGCTTCGCCTCCACGGCGTCGACCAGCGCCAGGGTGCCGGGCACCGGCCGCAGCGATCCGTCGAGCCCCAGTTCCCCCACCACCGCGAGGTCGTCGAGAGCCGGCGGCGGCACCTTCCCGGTCGCCGCCAGGTAGCCCAGCGCGATCGCCAGGTCGAGCCCGGTGCCGACCTTGCGCTCCGACGACGGCGCCAGGTTGACCGTCACCTTCTTGGGCGGCCAGTCCACCCCGTCGGTGTTCTGCACCGCCGCGCGCGCCCGGTCGCGGGCCTCACGGCACATCGCGTCGGGCAGGCCGACCATCGTGAAGCCGGGCAGGCCGTCGGCGACGTGCACCTCCACCGTCACCGGGCGGCCCTCGACCCCCAGGATCGTCGCCGATCGAACCGTCGCCAACATCGCACCCTCCGGAGCACCGGGTGCCCACGGCACCCACGGGAATCAGGAGGGGCCGTAACGCCGGCCACCGAGCAACGGACCGCACCCTACCCAGGGGGTACGACAACCA
>JAAYBP010000203.1 GCA_012730075.1 Acidimicrobiales bacterium
CAGCTCGCCGGCAAGGACCTCCCGTTCCTGGCCGAGCACCTCGACGAGCCGCTGACGTTCGCCGTGCTGAAGGGGCGGGCCAACTACGCGTGCCGCCAGCGCCTGGGCGAGATCGCCACCGCCGACGAGCAGCTCACGCTCGACGGGCTGTCGGGCGACGCTCCGGCCGAGGAGGTGACGGCGCTGCGCACGTGGGCGGCGACGAGCGAGACGGGCGACCGGGCCGAGCTGCCGGTCGAGCCGTCGCCCTCGGCGTGGTCGGCGGTGAGCGTCAGCTCCCGGGAGTGTCCGGGCGCCAACCGCTGCCCCCAGGGCGACTCGTGCTTCGCCGAGGTCGCCCGGCGGCGCGCCGCCGAGGCCGACGTCGTCGTCGTCAACCTGCACCTGTACGGCCTGCACCTGGAGTCGGGCGGGATGGTGCTGCCCGAGCACGACGTGGTGATCGTCGACGAGGCGCACCAGCTCGAGGACGTGATCTCCTCGACGTTCGGCGTCGACCTCACCGCCGGCCGGTTCACCGCGCTCGCCCGGGCGGGCCGGGCGGTGCTCGACGCCCCCGACGCGGTCGCCGCGGCCGAGGCGGCCGGGCAGGTGCTGGCCGGGGCCCTCGCCGAGCACGTCGGGCGGCGGCTGCGGGGCGCGCTCCCGACCGAGATCGCCGACGCCGTCACCGACGCCCGGATCGCGGTCGACGGGCTGCTCGCCGCCCTGCGGGGCGTGCCGACCGACCGCGGCGACGAGACGTCGGCCCAGGCGATCCGGGCGGCCAAGGCGGGCGACGCCCTCGCCGAGGAGCTCGACGCGGTGCGCACCACGCGCGCCGGGCACGTCGCCTGGGTCGAGGGTCCGGCGACGAGCCCGTCCCTGCGGGTCGCGCCGGTCGACGTGTCCGAGCCGCTCGCCGAGCGTCTGTGGTCGCGGACGACCGCGGTCCTCACCAGCGCGACCGTCCCGCCGGCGGCGACCGAGCGGCTCGGCCTGCCACCGGAGCGGGTCGACGTGCTCGACGTCGGCAGCCCGTTCGACCACGAGGGCCACGGCCTCCTCTACTGCGCCGCCCACCTGCCCGATCCCCGCGACGACCGCTACGAGGGGGCGAGCCACGCCGAGCTGCTGGCGCTGATCGAGGCGGCGGGGGGCCGGACCCTCGCCCTGTTCACGTCGTACCGGGCGATGGACGCCGCGGTCGAGGTGCTGAAGCCGCGGCTGTCGGTGCCGGTCCTGACCCAGCGGGACCGGCCCAAGCCGGCGCTGGTGCGCGAGTTCACCGACGACGAGCCGACGTGCCTGTTCGCCACCATGGGGTTCTGGCAGGGCGTCGACGTCCCCGGGCGGACGCTCAGCCTGGTCACGATCGACCGCATCCCGTTCCCCCGCCCCGACGAGCCGCTGATGCAGGCGCGCCGGGAGGCGGCCCGCGCCGACGCCTTCCGCCTCGTCGACCTCGACCGGGCGGCGACCCTGCTCGCCCAGGGCGCCGGCCGCCTGATCCGCACCGCGACCGACCGGGGCGTCGTCGCCGTCCTCGACCCGCGCCTGGCGTCGGCCCGCTACCGCTGGGACCTGGTGCGGGCGATGCCCCCGATGCGCCGCACCAAGGTCCGCGCCGACGCCGAGGCCTTCCTCCGCGCCGTAACAAGTGGGGTCGGAGGAAAACCGTTACCTCCGGTCGAGGCGTAACGGTTTCTGACGGGCGCCTGACACTCCGGCGCCGGTCTCATCGGCGTGCAGGACAGCTTCGTTGCGCAGTTGGGCCGGGAGGACCTCGACGAAGCCGCCCGGGCGGTCCAGGACCGTGGCGGCCTCGGCGACAAGGCCAGCCGGTCGACACCGGCGCCCCGCACGCCGTCGCCATCAGCTCCGCGGCACGGGCGACGGGGACGTGCTGGGCGTGCATCAGATACACCGCCCCCGCTCGCAGTGCCGGCCCGTAGGCGGCGGGCGCGCTGGCCGCTGAGGGGAAGACGGCCTTGGTCACGGCCCCGCAGCCACACCGGCGGCGCTCGGCCCGGTGCTCGGTCACCTCCAACCGCCGGACGGGCACGTCGAAGACCTGCCGGTCCGGCGGTCCCACAGACCGCCGCGGCCTCCAGGCCCGCCCCGCAACCAGCGCACGCTCCAGGCACGTGCACGACCATCCGGTCAGGGTCAGGCACCTTCGCCAGGTACGCCCCTGGATCGCCGGGCTGCTTGCCGGGCTGACGCTCGGGCCGCTCCGCCTGGAGCTTCTTGGCCTGCTCACGAGCCCGCCGGCGCCGCTCAGCCCGGCCCACCCGCTCCTCGGCCTGGGCGTCACGCTGAGCCAACGTGTCGCTCGAGGGCGGCTTGCCCGAGTTCCCGAATGACGGCCCAACTGGCGCCGCGGCTTCTCCAGCTCGGCCTCCGAGACCGTCACCGCCGCCCGCGACACCGCGTTCTCCGCCTCCAGCTCAGCGACCCGGTCAACACCCACATCCCACAGCACACCCGAACACCCGCGCGCGGTCAAGCACCACGCACACCCGTTCGCCTCACCCACCACCTGAACAGTTGCGCCAGGGTCCTGTACGACTCACCCCGTGCGGCCACACGAACAGCATCAGACACCTATGTTCGGGCGCCAGCGCGACGACGACTTGAACCGGAGGTTGGTCATCATGCGAACGGTCACCTGGGTGCGGATGTTCGTCGCTGCTGTGCTGGTGGGAACCGTTGTCGTCTCGTGTTCCCGAGATGAGGGATCGGTTCGCAGCGAGGCTCCGGCGGTCACCGTCCTCGGCCCGGGCGAGGAGACCTCGGCGCCGTTCGAGGAGGCGCTCGAGCATGCCCCCCTCGACCAGCTCCCGGGCTCCAGCTTCGCCGGCGACGACCATGCCCTCTGGTACACCGACTTCGTCGACCTCGCTCGGTACGCCATCGAGGAGGGGGTCTGGACGACGTACACGCTCCCCCAGCAGGCCGATGTGGTCCATTTCGTCGCCGACGGCGACGGCGGCATCACGATGTTCACGACCGACTGCCACGGGGAGTGCGGTGAGGTCGACGAACCGCCGACGTACGCCGCGTGGCACGTGTCGATCGACGGCCGGGCCCGTGCGATCCCCCTCCCCGACCAGCCCGACGTCCCTCCGAGCCGCGCCGGGTTGAGCTCGATCGTCCCGACGACCGGCATCGATCGACCGGCCCAGTTTCTGATCCACGCCGTGGAGGACAGCCACCTCGTGGTCGTCGACGACACCACGGCCCGTATCACGCCGTTCGGGCGGGCGATGACGTCGCTCTGCCCCATCGACGACATCTACCTCGCCATCGCCACCACCGCCGTCGAGTCCGATCGTGAGTCGCTCTCCTGGACGGGTGACGAGACATGGGAGGAGCTCCGTCGCCAGATCGAGGAGTTCATCGATTCGACGGTGCTCGCCGGCCCCGCCCCGGATGACCTCGCCCCCCTGCCGGTCCCCGACGAGGTCGCGGCGCTCCTCGACTCCGGAGCGTTCGTCGATGCGTGCCTCGGCGATCGCCTCGTCGTCATCGGAGGCGACGAGGCCTACGAGCTCGACCCCCGCTCCGGTCGATGGAGCGACGCCCCCTCCCAGGTCCGCGACGATCCGGCCGAGCCGGCCATCTTGGGTCGCCAGTACGTCACCGGCTTCGCCGTCGGCCCCGCTCCCGAACAGGTCTGGCTCGCCGGCACGTCGCTGACCATCCACCGCGACGCCGACGGATGGCATCGAGGCCCCCGCGGCTCCGGGTTCGTCGTGACTCACGGCCACCTGTTCACCTATCCGGGGGGCGACAAGTGAGAATCCAACGGTATCTGAGGCCCTCCGTCGGGCTCCTCCTCTGCCTCTACATGATGTTCGGCACGTCGTATGCCCCATTCGAAGGATTGCCTGGGCGCAGCTCAGTGGCAAGCGCCTACGAAGGAAAGGCAGCGACAATGAACATCTGTGGCTCAGCCTGTCGTCGGCCCGGTTCACCCAAGTTCCGAGACCCAGGCAACGACGGGCACGCCTTTCTTCTATTCCAGGTCAACACAGAGCCGGATCTCGCCCCCTGGATGGTGGGCGTGCAAGAAGTGTGTGCCGTCCAGTCGGCGTGGTTCGCCTTCAACATGGCGCCCGGATATCAGCAGGACTTTACCTACACACTGTGGCACGATCCTACGTGCAATGGAAACTATGGAAATCACATGGCTACGGTCGGCCCAAACGATGGGCCACTGGAGGTCTTCCTCTTACCGCCGAGCACCTACCATAGCGGCAGCTATCCAGCAGAGGCGCGTAAGGTTCAGTGTCGTGACAAGCTCGGTTGGGGCTTCGAGTGGAGGGCGTGCAACACGCACCTGGTCCCATCTGATCTCGGGTCTCCGACCGCACAAGCGCCGTTCGTACGCATGGTGGCCGGGCTCGGCAACAGTATTACAACCGGGGACTTCAGCATTCCCAACACCTCCGACACCGATGGATGGAGCTGGCCTCAGGTCTGGGAGGTGGACAACATCCTCCGACGACGGACTGCGCTGTTCAATACAAAGACCGACACAACGCTTGAGTCGAAGATTGACTATATCTTCCGACGCAATACTTGGTTCCCGTATCGGTCAACTCGCTACAGTTGCACTACCCAGTTCGAACGGTCTTTCAACGCCGAGTTCACCGATCACTGTTACCTCTCTGCACGGTTGTGGAACTGAAGCGGGCACAGCCAATCGCCGCGCGACCCGATCGACCACAACCGTGACAGCCCGCGGTCGGGGACGTCACGCAACGCGCGGCGCCGTCACCAGTCGAGGTGCGCGCGACGCGCGACCCAGGTGTTACAGGCCGAGGTGGGGGAAGCGGTCGGGGCGGCGCTGCCAGTCCTTCTCGACCTTGACGACCAGCTCGACGTAGGCCCCCTCGGGGAGCTGCTGGCGGACCCGCGTGCCCACCTCCTTGAGCACCGCGCCGCGCTTCCCGATGACGATCCCCTTCTGGGAGTCGCGCTCGACGAGGATCTCGACGCGCACGCGCGGCCACTCCCACTCGGCGACCCGGGTGGCGATCGAGTGGGGCACCTCGTCGCGGGTGACGGCGAGGAGCTGCTCGCGGACCAGCTCGGCGACCCACACCTCGTCGGGCGTCTCCCGCACCAC
>JAAYBP010000204.1 GCA_012730075.1 Acidimicrobiales bacterium
CGGACGACGGTGCGCGCGGCCGTGACCGACGGTCGGGCCGGGTTCCGGCGCCGTCGCTCGCACGACGTCCTCACCGTCGACTCGTGCCGGGTCGCCCACCCGCTGGTCGAGGAGGTGCTGGTCGACGGTCGGTTCGGGGCGGCGGACGAGGTCGTGATCCGGGTCGGCGCCCGCACCGGCGATCGCATGGTGGTGCTCGATCCTGCGGCCGATGGCCGGGTGACGGTGCCCGACGACGTCGCGGTGGTGAGCCGGGCGGACCCGGCGTCCGACGCGGTCCTGCACGAGGACATCGCCGGCCGGCGCTGGCGGGTGTCGGCGCGCAGCTTCCTCCAGCCTTCGCCCGAGGCGGCTGACGCCCTGGTCGCCGAGGTCGGCGCCGCGATCGACCAGGTCGCCGGGCGGTCGGGGCGGCTGATCGACCTGGCCGCGGGCATCGGCCTGTTCGCCGGCAGCGTCGCCGACGGGTTCGACGACGTAGTGGCGGTCGAGCGGGCACCGTCGGCCGTAGCCGATGCCCGGGTCAACCTCCCGTCCGGCGTGCAGGTCGAGGAGGTGCGGTTCGAGCGGTGGGGGCCGCGGCCCGCCGGCTGCGTGGTGGCCGATCCGCCCCGCGCCGGGCTCGACCGGGACGGGGTCGACCGGGTCGCCGCCACCGGTGCCCCGGTGGTGGTGCTGGTGAGCTGCGACGCCGCCGCCCTCGGCCGCGACGCCGGTCTGCTCGTCGGGGCCGGCTACCGCCTGGAGCGGTGCCGGGTCCTCGACCTGTTCCCCGGCACGTCCCGGGTCGAGGTGGTCTCCGCGTTCCGACTCGGGTGACCGGGCTGCCCGTCCCGGGGACCGCACGGATCGTGTCGCTGAGCGTCCGAGGAACCACGGAGGGTCGACCCCGCCTAGGATCGGGGCGACACGTGGACGAGGGCGAGGCGAGGCAGTGACGTTGTCGGAGACCGGATCGCAGCGGTGGACGCCGCAGAACCTCCTACCGGGTGTCGGTGAGCTGTCCGACGCCGCGTTCCGCGCGATCGTCGACATGGCGGCCCACCCGTACCTGATCGTCGACGACGACGGCACCATCGTCTACGCCGGCGGATCGCTCGCCCGGGTCGTCGGTTGGGAGCCCGCGCAGGTCGTCGGTCGCAGCGTCGCCGACTTCCTCCCCGACGACCAGCTCATGGTGGCGATGCAGGCCATCGACGAGGTCCGCGAACGCAACCCCGGCCTGGTCGGCGCGCCGATGATCATGGCGATCCGGCGCCCCGACGACGCCCTGGTATGGATCGAGATCGGTGGCCTGGCCCTCACCGACGACGCCGACCAGCGACGGATCGTCCTCCGCCTGCGGAGCTGGGAGGGCGAGCGCCACCTCGAGAGCGCCCTGCACCGCCTGCTCGCCGGGCAGCTCGTCGACGAGGTGCAGCTCGACCTGTGCCGCTCGATCGCGAGCTGGCTGGAGGCCGGGGCGGCCGGGATCCACCGCGGCTTCGACGGGTCGGGCTTCGAGCGCACGATCGGGTGGGGCCTGCCCGCCCCGTGGGACGAGTCGGTCACCGGGCCGTGGACCGAGTGCGCCAAGCTGGGCGTCCCGGTGCAGCGCTCGATCGACGAGCTGCCCGCATCGGTCGCCGGACCGGCCCGCCGCGCCGGGCTCACCCAGGTCTGGTGCGTGCCGGTGCCCCGCTTCGACGAGCAGAACCCGGCGGTGATCTCGCTGTGGCCGGTGGAGGAGGGCGGACCGTTCCTCGGCCACCGCCTCGTGCTCGACCGCATGGCCCGCTACGTGCAGCTCAGCCTCGTCCGCAGCGCCGAGCA
>JAAYBP010000205.1 GCA_012730075.1 Acidimicrobiales bacterium
CCGTCGTGACCGACGCGGACCGGGTGGGTGCGGGCCACGGCGGGGTCGCCGACGCGGTGGCGGCCGTCGAGGCCGACCTGATCGCCCTCCGGCGCGACCTCCACACCCATCCCGAGCCGTCGTGGGAGGAGCACCGGACCTCTCGGGTCGTCGCCTCGCGCCTCCGGGCGGCGGCGGGCATCGACGTGGGCCCGGTTCCCACCGGGACGGGGCTGGTCGCCGACATCGGCTCCGGCGACGTGCTGGTGGCCCTGCGGGCCGACCTCGACGCCCTCCGCATGGACGACCCCAAGGACGTCCCGTACCGCTCGACGACCCCGGGGGTGTGCCACGCGTGCGGCCACGACGTGCACACCGCCGCCGCGGTCGGCGCCGCCCTCGCCCTGGCCCGGGTGCTCGCCCCGGGGGAGGGGCGGGTCCGTGTCGTGTTCCAGCCCGCCGAGGAGGCGATCCCGTCCGGCGCCCCGGCCCTCGCCGACGCCGGGCTGGTCGACGGGGCCCGGGCCGTCTTCGCCCTGCACTGCGACCCGCGCCTCGACGTCGGCCAGGTCGGGCTGTCCCCGGGGCCGATCACCTCGGCGGCCGACCTGGTCGAGATCCGCGTCGGCGGCCCCGGCGGGCACACCGCCCGCCCCCACCTGACCGCCGACCTGGTCAACGTGGCCGCGCGCCTGGCGGTCGACCTGCCGGCCGCCCTCGATCGCCTGACCGACCCCCGCGACGGCGTGAACCTGACGTTCGGGGCGATCGCCGCCGGCGACGCGCCGAACGTGGTGCCGTCCCACGCGGTGCTGCGGGGTTCGCTCCGCGCCACGGGACGGGCCGGGTGGGAGGACGCGGGTCGCCTGCTGCCGGGTCTGGTCGCGAGCGTGGTCGAGCCGCGTGGCGCGACGTGGGAGCTCGACCACCGGGTCGGCGCCCCCCCGGTCGAGAACGACCCGTGGGCGACCGGGGTGCTCCGGCGGGCGGCGGTCGCCGTCGTGGGCGAGGCCGGCATCCGCCCGACTCGCCAGAGCGGTGGCGGCGAGGACTTCTCCTGGTTCCTCGAGCGGGTGCCGGGCGCGTTCGTCCGCCTCGGCGTGACCCGTCCGGGGGCCGAGCCGATCGACATCCACGCCGGTGCCTTCGACGTCGACGAGCGCGCCGTCGCCCTCGGCGCGCGCCTCCTGGCCGGCGCCGCCCTGGAGGTGCTCGCCACCGCCGGGGACCCGACGGGCACGGGGTCGTGACCGGGTCGGTCGACGCCCCGGGCCCCGCCACCGACCCGCCCGCCGGAACCTCGCCGGGGGACCGGACCCCGCCGGAGGGCGTGGGCGCCAGCGGGCGGTTCCCGGAGGTGCTGCGGAGCGACCTGGCCGGCAGCATCGCGGACGGCGTGATCGTCGTCGCCGTCACCGTGCTCGCCTGGTCACGTCGGCGGTCGATGCCGCGCGACGGGTGGTTCTTCGACGACGCCTGGCAGGCGTTCGGGGCCGCCCGCAGCGGGGTCGGCGACCTCTGGGTCACCGGGCAGACCCAGCCGGTCTACAACGCCGCGCTCTGGGCCTGGGTGCGCCTGTTCGGCGAGGGCGAGGCGAGCCTGGTGACCCCGGCCCGGCTCGCCGGGGTGCTCGGCCCCGCGCTGCTCTACCTGGTGCTCCGCCGGTTCGGGGCCGCCCGGTCGGTCGGCACCCTGGGCGCCGTGAGCCTGGCCGTGGTGACGATCCACGTGACCTACTCGGGGCGGGTCAAGGTGTACACGATCGAGCTGATCGTGGTGCTGGCCCTGATGCTCGCCCTGCCCCGGCTGACCCGTCGGAGGTGGTCGCCGGTGACGGCGGCCGGCTGGGTGGTGGGTGCCCTGTTGCTGAGCGGCGCCAGCTCCTTCCTGTTGATCGCGACGGCCACGGCCGGCGTGGTGCTCGTGCTGCACCCGGCGGGTGACCGGTGGGTGCGCGCCGCCGCGGTTGCCGGGCAGGCCGTCGGGTCGGGGGCGATGCTCGCCGCCACGCGCACGACGCTCGACATCGACGGCGTCAGCGGCCACTGGGGTAGCAACGGCGGCTACATCGCCCTCCGACCGCTGCGCGGGCTCCCGGTCCGGCTCGACACGCACGGGCGCCGGGTGGTCGAGGCGTTGGTCGACCAGCATTCGTGGGTCGTCCGCCTCGTGCTCGTCGCCGCCGTGTTCGGACTGGTCCTGACCGCGTGGCGGGGCCCGCACCCGGTCGTCGGACGGTTCCTCCTCGCGACGGCCGGCCTGGCGGTGGTCGGCAGCGTCCTGGAGCGGGTCCCGTTCGGCACCCTGTCGGGTGGCGACACCCGGCGGGCCTCGATCTGGCTCGTTCCGGCCGTCGCGTTCGGGTTCGCGGCCACGCTCGGCCGGCTCCGAGGCCTGGTCGGGCGGGCGCCGGTCGGACGCGCCGCGTTCGACGTCGCCGTGCTCCTGGCGGCGACGCTCCTCGTCGTCGCGACGGCCGACGTCCCGCGGGGCTACGCCCGGGCGGGTGGGCGGGCGGCGATCGAGCGGGCGGTGGCCGAGGCCGGACGCGAGGACGAGGTGTGGTTCGCCCGTTCGGTCGCGTTCCAGGGCGGGCTGTACGGCGACGAGCGGGCCGGGATCCGCGCCACGCCGGAGGAGCTCGTCGGGTTCGCCCCGGACTTCGACGACCCGCGGTTCCACGACCTGCCGTTCGGCCCGATCGATCCGGCCCTCGTCGAGCGGGCGAGGGGCGCCCCGCGGGTGCTCGTGGTGTGGGCGACCTCGTTCACCCGGGGGGCGTGGGGCGATCAGCTCGAGCGGATCGCGGTGACGTTGACCCTCCTCGGGTTCGAGCCGTTCGAGACCGTGACGATCGAGTCGGGGTCGCTGGTCGACTGGCGCCGGCCCTGACGCCGGGCGGTCAGCCCGCCTCGCACTCGGTGCAGTGCACGTCCGCGACCGGGTCACCCTCGACGAGGTCGGTGATCCAGTCGATCAGGCGGACGCCCTCGGCCTCGTGCTCCCACACCGACGACTGGGACAGGATCGTGTGGTCGTCGCCGGGGGAGGTGAACGACAGCAGGTCGACGCCGGTGTCCTCGATCAGGACCTCGTTGGCGTCCATCTGTGAGAGGACGGTGCCGTCGGCGATGCCCGCCAGGGCGGCGAAGAACTCCTGGGTCGCGTCGTAGGCGTAGTCGTGGCGGGCGAAGGTGATGTCGGGAGCGTGGGCGCCGGCCCGGACGAACAGGCCGGGAAGGCTCCAGTTCTCGGCGGTCACGTCGGCGTTGGTCGGCCAGTCGGGCACGGCGTTGAGCGTGCCCCACAGCGCTCCGATGGTGGCGTTGACCGCGGGCACGTCGGGATACGCGCCGCTGCCGTCGGCCAGCACGGTGATCTCGGCGTCGGGGAGCCGGTCGTGGGCGAGCCCGGCGTAGTACGGCGTGGCGATCGAGCCGGCGCTCTCGCCGGCGACCAGCACCTCGGCGGCGTCGGGGAAGCGGTCGGTCAGGTCGTCGAGCGCGGCGGTGGCGTTCACCGCTCCCTTGTGCTGCACGGTCAGCTCGTCGGAGTACTCGGTCGTGGCGTCGCCGAGATGGACGTCGCCGGTGCAGTACGGGACGTAGACCATCGACCACCCCTCCAGCGGGTTCCGCCCGTCGGTGAGGTCGAGCAGCCCCGAGCCGTCGGACGGGTCGTCCGCGTCGGTGACGGTGACCTTGTAGGTGGTGCCGCCCCCCTCGAACGCGCAGGTCTCGGCGGTGAAGCAGGCGCCCCCGCCCTGGAGGAAGAACGCGACCCGGGTCGGATCGCCCTCGCTCACCCAGTAGCGGTACTCGCTGCCGTCCGCGCACTGGCAGTCGCCGCCGGGGCTCACCGCCTCCCAGGTCACCTCGGCGGGCTCGTCGTCGGCCGCGTCGTCGGTGGTCTCGTCGGTCGCGACGGTCGCGGTGGTGGTCGTCTCGTCGGCGTCGGTCGCGTCGTCGGTGCCGGCGCACGCGCCGAGCAGGAGGACGGCGACCGCGAGGACGGCGGGCAGGGTACGTCGGCGCATGGAGGCTCCCGGGGAGGCAGGGAGCCGATGATGCCAGCCCGCCGCGCCGACCGGCGGCCATCGGCCACACTCGACCCCGTGACCGCTGCGAGCGGCGTCCCCGCATCCGCCTTCGACCACGACCTCCCGCCCGACGCGATCGCGCAGGTGCCGATCGTGCCGCGCGATGCGGCCCGGCTGCTGCTCGACCGCGGCCCGCGCCGCGAGCCCGACGACCGCGGCGTGCGCGACCTGCCCGGGCTGCTCGACCCGGGGGACGTCCTCGTGGTCAACGACACCCGCGTTCTGCCCGCTCGGCTGTCGGCCCGCAAGGACACCGGTGGAGCCGTCGAGGTCCTGCTGCTCGAGCGCGAGCCGGCCGGCACGTGGCGGGCCCTCGTGCGCCCGGGACGGCGCGTCCCGCCGGGTACGTCGGTCCACGCCGGCGAGCTGCGAATCGACGTGGGTGACGAGCTGGGCGACGGCGTGCGCCGGGTCCGCCTCGGCGTGGCGGCCGACGCCGAGCTCGACGCCCTGACGTCGGTGGGCGAGGTGCCGCTCCCGCCCTACATCCACGAGCCGCTCGCCGACCCCGAGCGCTACCAGACGGTGTTCGCGCGGGTGCCGGGCTCGGTGGCGGCACCGACCGCGGGCCTGCACCTCACCGAACGGGTGCTCGACGGGTGCCGCGAACGGGGCGTCCGGGTCGAGCGGGTGCAGCTCCACGTCGGCCTCGGCACGTTCCGGCCGATCACGAGCGACACCGTCGACGCCCACGTGATGCACGCCGAGGCGTACCGGGTCGATCCCTCGGTGGCCGAGGCGTGCCGGGCGACGCGGGCCCACGGGCGCCGGGTCGTCGCGGTCGGCACCACCGTGGTGCGCACGCTGGAGGCGGTCGCCGCGACCGGCGCCCTCGCCGGCCGCACCGACATCTACCTGCACGGCGACCACCGATTCGCCCTGGTCGACCGGATGCTCACCAACTTCCACGTACCCCGGTCGTCGCTCCTCGTGCTGGTCGACGCGTTCATCGGGCCCCGGTGGCGCGACCTGTACACCGCCGCCCTCGACCGCGGCTACCGGTTCCTGTCGTTCGGCGACTGCTGCCTGCTCGACCACCGTTGGGGCCGGGCGTGAGCGAGCTCCGGATCGACCTCGCGGCCAGCGACGGTGCCGCCCGAACCGGCACGGTGCACACCGGGCGCGGTGCCTTCGCCACCCCGGCGTTCATGCCGGTCGGCACCCGCGGCGCGGTGCGCGCTCTGACCGCCGAGCACCTCGACGCGCTGGCCCCGCCGGTCGTGCTGGCCAACACGTACCACCTGATGCTCCGCCCGGGGGCCGACGTCGTGCGCGACCTCGGCGGTCTCGCCCGCTTCACCGGCTGGGACGGGGCGTCGCTGACCGACTCGGGTGGCTTCCAGATCTTCTCCCTCGCGCCCGCCGTCGACGAGGAGGGGGCGACGTTCCGCTCGACCTACGACGGCAGCCGCCACCACCTGTCGCCGGAGGAGGCCGTCACGATCCAGTCCGCCATCGGCGCCGACATGCAGATGGTGCTCGACATCTGCCCGGCCCTGCCCGCGCCGTCCGAGGTCGTCCGGGCCGCCGCCGAGCGCACGGCGCGCTGGGCCGAGCGTGGGCGCGCCGCGTTCCTGGCGGGGGAGGGGGAGCGCGCCGCACGCGGGCTCGACCAGGCGCAGCTCGGCATCGTGCAGGGTGGCGTCGACCCGGCGCTCCGGGCCGCGTCGGCCCGCTGGACGACCGACGTCGGCTTCGACGCCTACGCGATCGGTGGGCTGTCGGTCGGCGAGACCCGCGACGAGATGCTGCCCGCCCTGGCCGCGGCGGTGGACGGGCTGCCCGCCGATAGGCCGCGGTACCTGATGGGCGTCGGCGATCCCGCGAGCCTCGTCGAGGCGATCGCCCTCGGGGTCGACATGTTCGACTGCGTCCTGCCGACCCGCCTCGCCCGTCACGGCACGCTGCTCACCGACGCCGGGCGGCTGAACCTCCGCAACGCCCGCTTCGCTCGCGACGGCGACCCGCTCGATGCCGGGTGCGCCTGTCCCACCTGCGCCCGCCACTCCCGGGGCTACCTCCGCCACCTGCTGGTCACGGGGGAGCTCACCGCGATGACGCTCCTCAGCGTCCACAACGTCGCCTGGCTGCTGCGCCTGGTCGACCGCACGCGGGACGCCGTCGCGGCCGGCACGCTCGCCGCCTGGCGGCGCGACGTGCTCGCGGTGTGGGGCTGAACCGGCCGCGCCACCGCTCCGGGGGCGATCACGGTGGCGGAGGAGCCGCGCACTATGGTCGCCCAGGCCATTTTCCCGGGTCGGCTCGGGAGGGACCCGGCCGGACGGTGAGCGCGTGAGCGACGACGACATGCCCGACGACGACAACCCCGTGGACCCCGACGACGAGGGGGGCGACGACGCGCCCGCCGACGTCGAGGACGGAGGGGCGGTCGACGGCGACGCGGACACCGGGGATGCCGGCGACGATTCCGATTCCGACGACGTCGAGGACGAGCGCTCCGACGACGTCGAGGCCGACGAGGGCGTCGACGACGACGAGGGCGCCGACGAGACGGTGCGCCGGGCCAAGGGAGCCGTCCCCGAGCGCCCGAGCCGGAGGAAGGCGGAGCCCGCGAACCGCCCGAAGGCATCGAAGGGCGGTCGCCGGCGTCGGCGCCGAATCCAGCCCGTCCAGGCGGTGGTGCTCGGCAGCATCGCCCTGATCGCGGTGCGGGTGGCCACCATGGTCGGGCACCAGGGCGGGCCCTCGACCTTCGAGTGGGTCTCGCTCGGGGTGCTGGTCGTCGTGCTGGCGATGGCACTGCTCAACTGGGCCGAGAACAGCCGGCGCTTCTCGGGGGTGCGCAGCCACGGCATCCCCGCCCTCCTGACCGTGCTGGCCCTCGCGGTCCTCTCGGTCGTGATCGTGATGGTCAACGCGAGCACCCCGCAGCTCGGCCTCGACCTCCAGGGCGGCTACTCGATCGTCCTCACCGCCCAGGGCGACCCCGAGACCGACACGGTCGACCAGGCGATCGAGATCATCCGCAACCGCATCGACAGCCTCGGCGTCGCCGAACCGGAGATCACCCGGCAGGGCAACAGCGTCGTGGTGGACCTGCCCGGCATCCGCGACCGGGAGCAGGCCCAGGAACTGGTCGGCCAGACGGCGAAGCTCGAGTTCCGGCCGGTGCTCCAGGACGGCCTGCTCTTCGACCAGGAGGCGGCCGACGCCGGCGACGACCCCTGCGCCCCGACCGCGACCGAGGACACGACGACGACCGAGGACACGACGACGACCGGGGACACCACGTCGACCACGGCGCCGGCGTCGACCGAGGAGCCGGCGTCGACCGAGGAGGAGGGTGCCGGGCTCCCCGCCGGACCGATCGCCGACGGGGAGTACGCGCTCGGTCCGATCGGGCGTCAGGACGACACCACCACGACCGACGACGGGACCACGTCGACCACCGCGGCGGAAGCCACCACCGACGGGACCGGGGGAGAGGACCCCGAGGGCACCGAGGCGGAGGGCGCCGAGGGCGAGGAGGGCGACGGCTCGGTGATCCTGCCCAACCAGGCGACCGAGGACGTGCGCTACTGCACGATGCTCGGCCCGATCGGGCTCGAGGGCGACGCCCTCAGCAAGGCGCAGGCCGAGCTGGGCGGCTCCACCGGCAGCGAGTGGCTGGTATCGGTCGCGGTCAAGGGCGACCAGCAGGCGCTAGCGAATGAACTGTTCAACGCGTGCAACTCTCTCGCCACGAACTGCCCCACCGGCCAGATGGCGATCGTCCTCGACGGCGAGGTGGTCTCGGCGCCGCGTGTGAACGAGGCCAACCTCGCCAGCGACACGTTCGTGATCACCGGGGGCACCGATCAGGAGACCGGGCGCGCCGGCTTCACCCAGAGCGAGGCGAAGGACCTCGCCCTGGTCCTGCGCTACGGAGCCCTGCCCGTCGAGTTCGTCACCGGCGCCGAGCGCCAGATCTCCCCGACCGTCGGCGAGGACTCGCTGCGGGCGGGCATCCTCGCCGGGCTGGTCGGCCTCGGGGTCGTGATCCTCTACCTGCTCTTCTACTACCGGGCCCTGGGCCTGATCGTCGTGCTCGGCATGGTCGTGTGGTCGGCGCTGATGTACGGCATCGTCTGCTGGCTGTCGGCGACCCAGGGCCTGACCCTCTCGCTGTCGGGCGTCGTCGGCATCGTCATATCGATCGGGACGACGGTCGACTCCTACGTCGTGCACTTCGAACGGTTGAAGGACGAGGTGCGCCTGGGCAAGAGCGTCCGCAGCTCGACCGAGCGGGGCTTCCAGCTCGCGTTCCGGACGATCCTCACCGCCAACGTCGCCGCCCTGATCGGTGCGGTCGTGCTCTACATGCTCACCGTCGGCGCGGTGCGGGGCTTCGCCTTCTTCCTCGGCCTGTCGGTGCTGCTCGACATATTCGTCATCTGGATGTTCGAACGCCCGATGGTCGCCCTGTTCGCCCGCAGCGGGTTCTTCACCGAGCACCCGGTGTTCGGCGTCGCCCGCGGCCTCGGCGGCCCGCAGCGGGCCGCGGTCGAGGAGGCGACGTCGTGACCCGCGCCAGCGTCGAGGCCCCCCTCGAGAAGACCGGCATCCTCCGACGCCTCTACTACGGCGACACCGACTTCACGTTCGTCCCGAGGTGGAAG
Organism: Acidimicrobiales bacterium; assembly: GCA_012730075.1. Taxonomy (GTDB): domain Bacteria; phylum Actinomycetota; class Acidimicrobiia; order Acidimicrobiales; family Iamiaceae; genus Iamia. The sequence continues at coordinate 8,699 of JAAYBP010000205.1, forward strand.
CTCTGGTTCGGGATCTCCGCCGCGTGCATCGTCGTCGGCCTGGTCGCCCTCGGCGTCCGTGGCCTCAACCTCGGCATCGACTTCACCGGCGGCAACCAGTGGGAGGTGGCGGCCAACGGGACGACGGTCTCCGAGGCCGAGGAGGCGATCGAGGCCCTCGGCTTCAGCGAGGTGCGCGTGCAGGAGGTCGGCGACGACCTGCGCGTCCGCACCGCCGCCATCGAGGGCACCGACGCGGAGCGGGTCGCCCGCAACGCCGAGGTCGTCGAGGCCCTGTCGGACCTGACCGGCGTCGACGCCGACGACATGGTGATCACCGAGGTCGGACCGTCCTGGGGGCGGGAGATCTCGAGCAAGGCGCTCCGCGCCCTCGTGGTCTTCCTGGTCCTGATCCTGATCTACATCACGATCCGCTTCGAGTTCCGGATGGCGCTCGCCACCATCGCCGCCCTCCTCCACGACCTGCTGATCGTCGTCGGCGCCTACGCGGTGTTCCAGCTCCCGGTCACGCCGGCCACCGTCGTCGCGGTGCTCACGATCCTCGGCTTCTCGATCTACGACGGCGTCGTCGTGTTCGACCGGGTCGACGAGAACACCCGGCTCGTCGCCGGCGCCGGGCGCATGACCTACAGCGAGATGGTCGACCTCTCGCTCAACCAGGTCCTGATGCGCTCGCTCAACACCCAGATCACGTCGGTCATCCCGATCGTCGCCGTGCTGATCGTCGGGACGGTCGTGCCCGGGGCCGGCACGCTCCAGGAGTTCGGGTTCGCCCTGTTCATCGGCCAGGTGTCGGGCGCGTACTCGTCGATCTTCATCGCCTCGCCGATGCTCGCCCTGCTGAAGGAGCGCGAGCCCCGCTACCGGGCGGTGCGCCGCAAGCTCGAGGAGAAGGCGGCCCGCACCGCCACGGGCGACGACGGTGCCGACACCGACGATCCGACCGACGTCGGCGACGCCGGTGCCGGCGACGGGGCCGACCGCTCGAAGGAGCGGAAGGCCGGGTCGACGAAGGCGACCAAGGGCCCGTCGGGTTCGACCAAGGCCACCGGCTCCCGTTCGCACCCGCCGCGCCCGCGCAAGCAGGGCCGGAAGCGGTGATCGACGGAGACCCCGACGACCTGCGGAGCCACATCCGGGACGTCCCCGACTTCCCGCAGCCGGGTGTCCTGTTCCGCGACATCACCCCGCTCCTCGCGGATGCCGCCGCCCTGCGCCGGGCGATCACCGGCCTGGCCGACGCGCTGCGCGCGTCGGGGGGTCCGCCCGACCGCGTGGCGGGCATCGAGGCGCGCGGCTTCGTGGTCGCGGCACCGCTCGCGCTCGAGCTGGGCGTCGGGTTCGTGCCGGTGCGCAAGCCCGGCAAGCTCCCCGCCGAGACCGTGCGCGAGGACTACGACCTGGAGTACGGCACCGACGCGCTGGAGGTCCACGCCGACGCCTGCGCCCCCGGCGAACGCATCCTCGTCGTCGACGACGTGCTCGCGACCGGCGGCACCGCGGCGGCGGCCACCCGCCTGCTGCGGGGGGTCGGTGCCGAGGTGACCGGCCTGGGGGTGCTGATCGAGCTGACCGCGCTGGGCGGCCGGTCCACCGTCGGCGACCTGCCGGTCACCGCGCTGCTGTCCTACTGAGTCCCCGCCGAGGGTGTCGCCGGCGGCGATGGCGATCGGGCTGATCGGGCCGTCCCGCCCGCTACGGTGGATCGCGTCCATCCGGGGAGCTCGGGCACGACCGGGCTGAGAGGACGGCTCCTGCGCCGTCGACCCGCACACCTGACCTGGGTAATGCCAGCGGAGGAAGCCATGCACACCTCGAACCGTTCCCGGCGGGCCCGTCGTCCCGCCCGGGCGCTCGTCGCGCTCGCCGTGCTGCTCGCGGCGGCGGCCTGCACCGACGACCCCGACGTCGCCACCGGTGGCGACGACGACCGGGCCGTCGACTGCACCCCCACCGACGACGTCGACCGCATCGACCTCGGCGACGCGGCGGTCGACGCCGACGCGGGCGTGACCGTGAAGCTCGGTACGCACGACTCCTTCGCGGTCGGCGACGGGGTCCTCGAGTCGTTCACCGCCGAGACCGGCATCGAGGTCGAGGTCGTGGCGCTCGGCGACGCGGGGGAAGCGGTGAGCCAGGCGATCCTGACCGCCGGCGAGCCGGTGGTCGACGTGCTGTACGGGGTCGACACGACGTTCGTGTGCCGGGCGATCGCGGCGGACGTGTTCGTGCCGTACCGCGCCGCCGGGCTCGACCGGGTGCCCGACGCCCTCCTCGCCCCCGGCGAGGACCGGGTGACGCCCATCGACGTGGGCGACGTGTGCCTCAACTACTCGAAGGCGGCGTTCCCCGACCCGTCCGACGCCCCGCAGGACCTCGACGACCTGCTCGACGAGCGCTTCGCCGACGCCTTCGTCACCGAGGACCCGGCGTCCTCGTCGCCCGGGCTGGCCTTCCTCCTGGCCACGATCGCCACCTACGGCGACGGCTGGGAGGCGTACTGGGAGGGCCTCCGGGAGAACGGCGTGGCCGTGGCCTCCGGGTGGAGCGAGGCCTACGAGGACGACTTCGGGGCGGGTGCCGGGGAGCGCACGATCGTGACGTCCTACGCGTCGAGCCCGGTCGCGGACGTCCTCTTCTCCGATCCACCCCGGGACGAGCCCGCCATCGGCGTCGTCGCCGACGCGTGCTTCCGCCAGGTCGAGTACGCCGGTGTGCTGCGGGGGACCGGACACCCGACCGCGGCCGCGCGCCTGGTCGACTTCCTGCTCTCGCCGACGTTCCAGGCCGACATCCCGCTCAACATGTTCGTCGAGCCCGCGCGCGAGGACGTCGCCCTGCCTCCCGAGTTCGAGGCGCACCGGACGCCGATCGACGACCCGATCACGCTCGACCCCGCCGAGATCGAGGCCGGGCGCGACCGGTGGACCGAGCGGTGGACCGAGATCGTGCTGCGGTGACCGACCGTGGGTGACCGGGCGCGCCGGTGGTCGGCGGTCGCCGTGCCGGTCGCGTTCCTCGCCCTCTTCTTCGCCTGGCCGGTGCTGGCGATCGTGCTCCGCGGCCTGGCGGAGGACGGCTCGGTGGTCGACGTCTGGAGACGCCGGTCGACCGGTGACGTCCTGTGGTTCACCGCGGGCCAGGCGGCGCTTTCGACCCTCGTCACCCTGGCGATCGGGCTCCCGGCGGCGTGGGCCACGGCCCGCACCGCGCTGCCGGGGCGGCGGGTCGTCCGCGTCCTGGTGCTCGTGCCGTTCGTACTGCCGACGCTGGTGGTCGGCGCGGCGGTCGAGGCGCTGTTCGAGCGGTTCGGGGCCCGGACCGGCTCCCTGACCGCGATCGTGGTCGCCCACGTCGTGTTCAACGTCGCGGTGGTCGTGCGGATCGTCGGCGGCCACTGGAGCCTCCTCGACCCGCGCGTCGAGGAGGTCGCCCGCGTCCTGGGTGCCTCGCCGTGGCGGGTGGTCCGCGAGGTGACGCTGCCGCGGCTGGCGCCGGCGCTGTGGAGCGCGGCCGCGATCGTGTTCCTGTTCTGCTTCACCTCGTTCGGGGTCATCCTGACCGTCGGAGGCCCCGGGCTGCCGACGCTGGAGACCGAGATCTGGAGGCACGCCACCCGCCGGACCGACTTCGGGACGGCGGCGGCGCTGGCCCTGCTCCAGATGGCTGCGGTGGTCGTCCTCCTCGTCGTCGGGGGCCGGCTCGAACGTCGGTTGGCGTCCGGGGCGACGTCGCGCCGCGTCGCCCGGCCCCGGCCGTTGCGGACCGGGCGCGAGCGGGCGGTGGTCGTAGCCGCGGTCGCCCCCGCCCTCACGCTCGTGGTCCTGGCCCTGTCGATCCTGGTCGAGCGGTCGCTGTCGGTCGGCTCCGGCCACGGGATCGAGCGCTACCGGGAGCTGTTCCGCCGCACCGACTCAGGCCTGGTGGTGGCCCCGGCGGAGGCGATCGGGAACTCGTTGGTGATCGCGTGCGCCGCCACCGCGCTGGCGCTCGTCGTCGGCGGCCTGACGGCGCGCTCGGTCGCGGCGGGCCGGGGCCGGGCCGGTCGCGTGCTCGACGTCGCGGTGATGCTGCCGCTCGGCACCAGCGCGGTCACCCTCGGCTTCGGGATCCTGATCGCCTTCGACTCGCCGCCGCTGGACTGGCGGTCGAGCCGGGCGATGGTCGTCGTGGCCCAGGCGCTGGTCGGGATCCCGTTCGTGGTGCGGGCGATGGTTCCCGCCCTGCGATCGATCGACCCCCGGTTGCACGAGGCGGCGGCGGTGCTGGGCGCCGACCCGCGCCGGGCCCGCGCCGAGGTCGACCGGCCGGTCGTCCGACGCGCCGCCCAGGTCGCCGCGGGTTTCGCGTTCGCGGTGTCCCTCGGCGAGTTCGGCGCCACCTCCTTCCTGGCCCGCCCCGACGCCCCGACGGTGCCGACCGCGATGTACCGGCTGCTCGGCCGGCCGGGCGAGGCGCTGCGGGGCCAGGCGATGGCGTTGGCGGTCGTGCTGGCCGTGCTGACCGCGGCGAGCGCGACGGTGATCGAGTGGCGTCGCCGCGACGGGGTGGGCTGGTGAGCGCGCGGCCCGGGGGTCCGCGCCCCGAGGTCCGGACCCCCGCCGGGTTGGTGGTCGAGGGGCTGACCGTCCGGTACGGCCCCGAGGTGGCCGTCGACGCCGTCTCCCTGGCGGTCGCGCCCGGCGAGGTCGTCGCCCTGATCGGACCGAGCGGCAGCGGCAAGAGCAGCCTGCTGCGGGCGGTCACCGGCCTGGAGCGGCCGGTTGCGGGGGACGTGCGCTGGGCGGGGGAATCGGTCACGTCCCGGCCCCCGCACGAGCGCGGCTTCGGGCTGATGTTCCAGGACCACGCCCTGTTCCCGCACCGGACGGTCGGCCACAACGTCGAGTTCGGCCTGCGGATGCGCGGTCTCG
>JAAYBP010000206.1 GCA_012730075.1 Acidimicrobiales bacterium
CCGCGATCGAGCAGGTCGTCGGCGGGTGCGTCAGCCAGGTCGGCGAGCAGTCGTTCAACCTCACCCGCACCGCGTGGCTGTCGGCCGGCCTCCCCCTCGAGACCGCGGCCACCACCGTCGACACCCAGTGCGGTTCGTCCCAGCAGGCCACCGGGCTGGCCACCTCGCTCGTCGCGGCGGGCGTCGCCGACGTGGCCGTCGCGTGCGGCGTCGAGTTGATGAGCCGCATCCCGATCGGCTCGAACTCGTCCAAGAAGCTGGGCCTCGGCGTGCCGATCCCGAAGACCTACTTCGGCCGGTACGAGTTCACGTCGCAGTTCGAGGGGGCCGAGCGCATCGCCGACAAGTGGGCGATCACCCGGGACGACACCGACGCCCTCGGCGTCCGCTCCCAGCAGCTCGCGGCCCAGGCGTGGGACGAGGGTCGCTTCGACGGCCAGGTCGTCGCCGTCGACGCGCCCGACGTCGACGAGGAGGGCAAGCCCACCGGCTCCACCCACCGGGTCGAGCGCGACGAGGGTCTCCGCGACACCACCCTGGAGTCGCTCGCCAAGCTGAAGCCGGTCGCCCGCGAGGACGGGGTCCACACCGCCGGCACCTCGTCGCAGATCTCCGACGGCGCCGCCGCCCTGCTCCTCGCCACGCCCGAGCGGGCCGAGGCCCTCGGCGTGCGGCCGCGGGCCCGGGTCGTCGACACCTGCCTGGTCGGCGTCGACCCGGTGCTGATGCTCACCGGCCCGATCGACGCCACCCGCCGCCTCACCGAGCGCACCGGCATCGACGTGTCCGACATCGACCTGTTCGAGGTCAACGAGGCGTTCGCCTCGGTCGTGCTCGCCTGGCAGAAGGAGTGCGGCATCGACCCGGACCGGGTCAACGTCAACGGCGGCGCCATCGCCCTGGGCCACCCGCTCGGGGCCACCGGCGCGGTGCTGATCACCAAGGCCCTGCACGAGCTCGAGCGCACCGGCGGCCGCTACGCCCTGATCTCGATGTGCTGCGGCGGCGGCCTCGGCACCGGCACCATCATCGAGCGCCTCGACTGAGCCCGGCCCCTCGGGGCGTCCCCTCCCGAACCGAAGCGCGAACCCCGCCTCCCGGGGGCGGGTTCCGCGCGCCGCTCCGGGGGTGGCAGGGGTAACGGATCCGGGAGGGGTGAACCGGGTCCCGACGGGGAACGACGGTGGCCGTGCCGCCCGCCGCCCCGGGTCCGGCGGCGCGGATGGCGGCCCCCGGGGCCGCGGCGAAACCCCCTCCCCGCGGAGGTCGACCCGTGCGGCGACTCCCAGCAGTCCGTCCCGAGCCCGGGACCACGATCGGGCCCGGCCGCGCGGTCCGGCCGGTCGCCCGGGCCGTCCTCGTGATCGTGGCGGCCGCGCTGGCGACGGCCGTCGCGGGTGGCGCGGCGGGGTGCGGCGGGACGACCGGACCGCCAGGCCGGGCGGTGGTCATCGACGTGATCGACGGCGACACGGTCGAGGTGCGGGTCGCGGGACGCAGCGAGACGGTCCGGCTGCTCGGCATCGACACCCCCGAGACCGTCGCCCCCGGCCAGCCGGTCGACTGCTACGGACCCGAGGCGTCGGCGCGGACGAAGGAGCTGCTCCCCCCGGGCACCGCGGTCGACGTCCGTCGCGACGTCGAGGCGCGCGACCGGTTCGGTCGCCTGCTCGCCTACGTCACCCGCGTCGACGACGGGCTGCTCGTCAACCGGTCGCTGGTGGCCGACGGCTACGCCCGCGTCCTGTCGATCGAGCCCAACACCGCCCTCCGCCGGGAGCTGGCCGACGCCCAGGCGGAGGCCCGTCGGGCCGGTCGGGGACTGTGGAACGCCTGCTCCGGTGCCTGATCCCCCGCCCCGGCCGTTAGCGTGAGCCACCGTGACGACGCTCGCGGAACGCCTGGGCCACGGTCCCGACGACCGTCTGGTCATCCTGAACTGCGACGACCTCGGGTCGAGCCACGCCGCCAACCTCGGTGTGTACCGCGCCCTGCGCGACGGCCTCGCCACCAGCGCCACCCTGATGGTCCCGTGCCCGTGGGCGCGGGCGGCCGCCGCGGAGCACCGGGGTGAGGACGTCGGCGTCCACCTCACCCTCAACGCCGAGTGGGACCTCTACCGCTGGGGGCCGATCACCCACGCCCCGTCGCTCCTCGACGGCGACGGCGGCTTCCCCCGCACCGTCACCGACTCCTGGGACCACGCCGACCTCGACGAGGTCCGCCGTGAGCTGCGGGCCCAGGTCGAGCGGGCGATCCTGTGGGGCTTCGACGTCACCCACCTCGACAGCCACATGGGCACCCTCCAGCTCCGGGCCGAGTTCTTCGACGTCTACCTCGACCTCGCCGTCGAGTTCGGGCTGCCCCTCCGCCTGTCCGGCGCGTCGACCGAGTCGCTGATCGGGTTCCCGTTCCGCCGGCTGGCCGCCGAGGAGGGCGTGGTCTTCCCCGACCACTTCGTCTACGTGACCGGGGTCGGCAGCCGCTCCGGCGTCGAGGCGGCGATCGCCGACCTGCCGCCCGGCGTGACCGAGATGTACGTCCACCCGGCGGCCGACACCCCCGAGCTGCGGGCGTTCTGCCCCGACTGGGAGGCCCGCGTCGACGACCTCGACCTGGTCACCGGCGACGACCTGCGCAGCCGCCTGGAGGCCTCCGGGGCGACCCTGATCAGCTACCGCCCGCTGCGCGAGCTCCAGCGCTCCGCCTGACCGACCACCGGCGGATCCGGGCGAGCCGGAGGGACCGGCCGCCGGGAGGAACCGGTCCGGACGGGAAGGGGACGGGTCAGAGCTCGGTGCGCTCGGCCAGCGCCTCGCGTGCCGCGACCCGCTCGGGCCTGCGGACCAGCGGCATGACCGAGAGCAGCGGCCCCATGTCGCCGACGACCTTCACCCGGCCCTGCATGAACGCCGCGTTGGGGTCGAGCTCGCCCCGGAGGATGGCGACCGCGTCGTCGTAGGTCGTCGTGACCGTGACCTCGGCGTCGCGGTCGACGCCCACCTCGTTGGCGGCGATCACGCCGTCGACGATGACCGTCGAGTACTTCACGTCGCCGCCCGGCACCCCGGTGACGACGTGCTGGATCCGCGCCGACGCGCCGTCGACCGGTGGCAGGCCGACCGACAGCTCGCGCTGGAGGTCGAGCCACTCCTGGCTGAGGTGGGTGACCATCACCGGAGCCCCGCGAACAGGTCGTCCTCGGGGAGGTCGGCGTCGACGGTCGACACGGCCCGGATGTAGTCCTCGTAGGGGTGGATCGTGGCCAGCACCTCGTCGGGGAGTCCGAACCAGAACGGTGACTCGGGGTCGATCTGGGTGGCGTGGGCCCGCAGGGCGCCGGCCCGGATCTCGTAGAGGCCGTCGACGTCGATCGTGGTGGTGATGCGGTCGTCGTGGCTCGGCCGCTCGAACCAGGCGTCGTCGAAGGGCGACTCGATGCCGTTGTCGACGAAGGCCCGGTGCATCTCCTCCATGCGCTTGCGGGCCCACACCGACCAGTAGACCTTGGCGACCTCCCACGGCTCGCCCGCCTCGGGGTACCGGTCGGCGTCGGCGGACGCCTCGACCGCCGCCATCGACACCTCGTAGACACGGATGTGGTCGGGGTGCGGGTACCAGCGCTGGTCGTCACCGTAGGTGAGCAGCACCTGGGGCCGCTCGCGGCGGATCACCTCGACCAGCCGCCCCACCGCCTCGTCGAGCGGGGCACGCGCGAAGCACCCCGGGTCGGCGTTGGCCGGGGTGTCGGGCATCCCCGAGTCGCGGTAGCCGAGCATCACGACCTCGTCGAAGCCGATGATCGCGGCCGACGCGGCCAGCTCCTCGGCGCGCACCTCGGGCAGGCGCTCGGCGATCTCGGGCCGGTCGAGGGCGGGGTTCAGGATCTCGCCCGCCTCGCCGCCGGTGCAGCACACGAGCGTCGAGCGCACCCCCTCGAGGTGGTACTTGTGCACGGTGCCGGCCCCCTTCGACGCTTCGTCGTCGGGGTGGGCGTGCACGCTCAGCAGGCGCAGGGGGGCGTCACGGTCGGCCATCGGGCGCCCACGCTAGTGGGGTGGCTCCAGCGCTCCTCGGGTGACCGGGCGAACGCCGGGCATGAGGGTACGGGCGGAGGGAACTCGCCCCGGGGCCCGACGCGACGGATCCCCGACCAGATGTCGGGGATCCGTCCAGACGGGTGCCCGCCGGTCGCCGCCGTCGGTGTGAAAGGGCCCGGTGGTCTCGGTGTGGCGTCGCAGCACAGGGGCCGGCGGTCCCGGCAGGTCTCGTCCTCTGCTGCCACTCCACGGTCCGAACGCATCCGTGGGTCCCTCGTACGGAACGGGTGGCAGGGTCACTCCGTCTCGGTTGTCAATGTCGAGGCGACTGCACCATCGCCGGTCATGACTGAGGCCACCATCCTCCTGTCGGCGACCCGCGTCAACCCCGAACTGCCGCGCGTTTCGCGGGCGCTCAGGCACCCTCGGCGGCGAGGGCGGCGACGTCGGCCTTGCGCGACTTGTACGCGGCGAAGGCGAGCAGCCCCGCGCCGACGACGAAGAACGCGATCATGCCGGTGAACATCACGTAGAGGGCACCGATGAAGGTCGAGTAGAGCAGCGTGCGGCCCCGCGTGACCTTGGTGAGGCTGGCCACCGCGGTCCCGGTGATCAGCAGGGGGAACAGGGCGAACACGACCCCGATCGGTGGGCTGACGACCTCGAGCAGCCGGGCGCTCTCGACGATGCCGTCGGCGTCGTCGAAGGCCTCGAGGCGCTCCTCGCGCACGGCGTCGTCGTCGGTCGACGCCTCGACCGCCAGCCGGGCCGGCACCTCCTGCACCAGGCGGGGGGCGATCGGGAGCACGAGCACCGCGATCGCGCTGACCACCGCGGCCAGCAGGGCCAGCAGCACCGGCCGCCCGCCGGGCTGGGCCAGGGCGCGGCGCAGCCATCCGGCTACGCCCGGCCCGCCGTCGACGTCGACCACGACCGACGGCGTGCGCAGCAGCGACGGCGGACGATCGTCCGCCGCGGCGTCGGTGTCGGGCCGCGGCGGGAACAGCTTGCCGAGCAGGCCGCCCGAGCCGGCCGACGAGGCGGCCTGACGGTCTCCCGATCCACCGTCGCTCCCGGAGGACCCGGAGACGCGGCCGCTGGTGGTGCGCGCCGGGCGCGACGTCGATCGCTTGGCCCCCTCGACCCTCGCCTCGCGTGCCAGGCGCTCCTGGCGGTTGCGGGCCTGGCGGCGACGCTTGGCCGCGTCCTTGTCAGCGGCCACGGTGCGGGCGACGTCGGGAGGTCACGGTCCGAACCTAGTGCCGCGTCAGGTGACGTTGGTGGTGGTCAGCCCGAGCCAGGGGTGCTCCTCGCGAGGACACAGACGACGCGCCTGCCTTGTCCAACCGCAAGGACGAGGACGCCGCGAGGGGCCTCATCCGGCCGGGCTGAACCCGCCGCACGTTGCCTGACGCGATACGAGTGCCGCGTCCCACCTGGCGGACCCCGGCGCGTCAGCCCGCCAGGCGGGTGGCGAGGTCGGCGAGGAGGGAGTCGTCGATCGGCGACGCGCCCGGCGGCGTGGTCGAGCGGACCGCCGCGACCCGGCCCCCGACGCGCACCAGGGCGGTGATCAGCTCGACGGCACCGTCGTCGTAGCGGAGCACGACCGCCGCGTCGCCCACGTCGTGCGCCTCGGTGACCAGGTCGAGGACACAGGTGGCGAGGCCGTCGGTGACCGCGTCGACGAAGCCCGACGCGGCCGCGTCGTCGGCGAAGGCCAGGATCGACTCCGCGACGGTCGACGACGTCGGGTCGGTCCCGTCGGACAGGAGTTGCGACGCGCTGTCGATCCAGGTCGTCTCGATCGTCACCGATTCGCACAGGTCGTTCTCGAAGGTTCCGTCCCCCCGACCCGGGTCGACCGGGGGGAGACCCGGGGCGAGGACGTCGGGGGCGGTCAACCGGACGCCGAGGGGGCTCTGGTCGGGGGTCGTCGGCAGCGGCAGACCCTCGCTCGATCCGGTGGAGCCGTCGTCCGGGTCGACGCTCGACCCGGTGGTGTCGTCGACCGGAATCGTGCGACCTCGGTCGTCGGTGTCACCGGGCCGGCCGGTGTCGATCGTGCGTTCGCCGCCGTCGTCACCGCCACAGGCGACCGGTGCGGCGGCGAGCAGGGCGACCGTCGCCACCGCGAGGACGGCCCGGGCCCGACGGGCGGGGCGGCTGTCGGCTCCGGCACGGCTCACGGCTCCACTGTGCCGCACGCCGCGCACGAAGGGGCGGGAGGAACTCGTACGCGCCCCGCACCGGCACCCTCGATCGGCCGCCGCCGTCGGTCAGCGGAAGTCGCGGCTGCGCATCGGGGCGTCGAGGTCGAGGGGCCACATCCGCTCGGCGACGACGTTGGTGACGCCCTCGGCCCGTTCGAGGCGGCCGCGGACGAGCAGCGCCGGGGACGAGGTGGCGACCCGGTGGTGGCGAGCCCAGCAACCCCGGGAGACGACGACGTTGACCAGACCGGTCTCGTCCTCGAGGTTCACGAAGATCGTCCCGCCGGCGGTCGCCGGGCGCTGACGGTGCGTGACCACGCCCGCCACCAGCACCCGGGGCACGGAGGGGAGGCCGGCCAGCCCGGCGGCGGGCACGACCCCCATGCGGTCGAGCTGGTCGCGGACGAACAGGGTCGGGTGGCCGTCGGCGCTGATGCCGGTGGACCACAGGTCGGCCGCCGCCACCTCGGCCGGGCCCATGCCCGGCAGGGTCGGGGCCTCGGCGCCGGTGACGATGCCGGCGAGACGGTCGGGCCGCGACTGGGCGACCGCGCCGACGGTCCACAGGGCGGCCCGCCGCGACGGGCCCAGGGAGTCGAGGGCGCCCGCGGTGGCCAGCGCCTCCAGCGCCGGCAGGCCCGCACCGGTGCGCCGGGCGAGGTCCTCCGCGTCGCGGTAGGGGCGCCCGGCGGCGATCCGCCCGGCCAGGTCGTCGCCGACGCCCCGGACCGAGCCGATGCCCAGCCGCACCGCGGGACCGCCGGCCCCCCACTGCGACGGCGGCGCCCCGGCGTGGCGGCGCGGGCCGGCGACGTCGACGCAGTCGGTCTCGAGGGTCGCGTCGGCGGCCGACGCGTTGACGTCGGGGCGGCGCACCAGCACCCCGTGGCGGCGGGCGTCGCGCACGAGCGAGTGCGGCGAGTAGAAGCCCATCGGCTGGGCGTTGAGCAGCCCGGCGCAGAACGCGGCCGGCTCGTAGCGCTTCAGCCACGACGAGGCGTACACGAGGTAGGCGAAGCTCACCGAGTGGCTCTCGGGGAAGCCGTAGTTGGCGAAGGCGGCCAGCTTCTCCCACAGCTCCTCGATCACCGGGTCGGCCACCCCACGGGCCCGGGCACCGTGCCGGAATCGCTCGTGGAGCTGCGCCATCCGCCGCTGGGACCGCTTCGATCCCATCGCCTGGCGCAGCCGGTCCGACTCGGCGGGCGTGAAGCCGGCGACGTCGATGGCGAGCTGCATGAGCTGCTCCTGGAACAGCGGCACGCCGAGCGTCTTGCGCAGGGCCGGCTCGCAGAGCGGGTGCGGGTAGGTGACCTCCTCGCGCCCGTTGCGACGACGGATGTAGGGATGCACCGAACCGCCCTGGATCGGCCCGGGACGGATCAGGGCCACCTCGACGACGAGGTCGTAGAACGTGCGAGGCCGCAGCCGCGGCAGGGTGGCCATCTGCGCCCGAGACTCGACCTGGAACACGCCGACCGAGTCGGCCCGGCAGAGCATGGCGTAGACCTCGGGGTCCTGGGGCAGGGCGCCGAGGTCGATCCGCCGGCCCGACCAGGCGGCCACCGCGTCGACCGCCTCGTGGAGGGCGGTGAGCATCCCCAGACCGAGCAGGTCGAACTTGACCAGCCCCACCGCCGCGCAGTCGTCCTTGTCCCACTGGAGGACGCTGCGGTCGGCCATGCGGGCCCACTCGACCGGGCAGACCTCGACGACGGGCCGGTCGCAGATGACCATGCCGCCGGAGTGGATGCCGAGGTGCCGGGGCGCGTCAGCGACCTCCCGGGCCAGGTCGAGCACCGGCGGGGGGATGTCGACCGGCGCCCGCACCCCGCCGGGGCCGGTGACCTCGCCACCGGGGCGGATCCGGGTCCAGCCGTCGACCTGCTTCGCCCAGGCGTCCTGCTGCCCGGGGGCGTGGCCGAGGGCCCGGGCCATGTCCCGGATCGCCGAGCGGCCCCGGTAGGTGATCACGTTGGCGACCTGGGCGGCGTGCTCGCGCCCGTGACGCCGGTACACGTACTGGATCACCTCCTCCCGACGGCCCGACTCGATGTCGATGTCGATGTCGGGCGGCCCGTCGCGCTCGGGGGACAGGAAGCGCTCGAACAGGAGCCCGAGCTTCACGGCGTCGGCGGCGGTGATGCCGAGGGCGAAGCAGACCGCCGAGTTGGCCGCCGAGCCGCGGCCCTGGCAGAGGATGTCGCGCTCGCGGCAGAAGCGGACGATGTCCCACACGACCAGGAAGTAGCCGGGGAAGCCGAGCGCCCCGATCAGGTCGAGCTCGCGGTCGAGCTGGGACCACGCCTCCGGCGTCGCCTCCCCCGGCGGGGCGGCGACCGCCAACCACGGCGGCGGGCCCGCCGGC
>JAAYBP010000207.1 GCA_012730075.1 Acidimicrobiales bacterium
CGTTGGCGAACAGGGCCGACATGTCCTTGCCGAGCGCCCGCACCGCCGAACCGGTCAGCGTGGCGATGTCGATCACCCCGTCGTGGGCCTCCTCGCGGGCGAGGATCAGGCCGTCGGCCAGCACGACGCGCCCCTCGGCGTCGGTATCGAGCATCTCGACGGTCGTGCCGTCGCGGTAGGTGATCACGTCGCCCAGGGCGGTGGCGGTGCCCGACGGCATGTTGTCGGTGCACATGAGGAAGCCGGTGACCTCGGTGGTGCAGCCGAGCCCGGAAGCCGGTGAACCCGTAGGCGACCGACAGCACCGGGCTCAGCAGGTTGAAGAAGCAGTACGGGAGGTAGGTCAGCGTGCCGACCCCGAGCACCGCGCCCATGAACGCACCACAGGAGTTCCAGGGCACGAGCGGTGACGTGACGGTGCCGCTGTCGGCGGCGAGGCGCGACAGGTTCGTGCGGTCGAGGCCGCGACGGGCGAACTCGGCGCGGAACACCCGGGTGGGCAGCACCAGGGCGATGTACTGGTCGCCGGCGACGATGTTGAGCCCCATGGCGACCGCGAACACCGACAGGAACAGCCGGCCGGTCGTGCGGGTGCCCGCGATGACGGGCAGCACCAGGCGGCCGATGAGCCCGAACTCGTCGAGCAGCGCGCCGAACGTGACGGCGCCCATGATCAGCCAGAGCGTCGGCAGCATCGACGCCATGCCGCCGCGCGACAGGAGGCGGTCGATGTCGCCGATGCCGGACTCCATCGAGAACCCGGTCGCCATGGCCTGCCACCCGGCCTGCACCGATCCGAGCACCCCGCCCCGGCCGTCCTCGAGCCCGGCGGTGAAGTCGTGCACCACGTCGGGCTGGAGCACCCCGGCGAGCACCGCCGCGAACAGCGCCGACGTGATGAGGGCGAGCGACGCCGGGACCTTCTTGATCGACAGCCCGGCGAGGAGCACCAGCGGGAGCAGGTTGAGCGGGGTGATCCGGTAGATCTCGTCGAGGCGGGCCAGCTCGACCGTCGTGGACACGTCGTTCTCGACCGGCGGGCCGGCGAACCCCAGCACCGCGAACGCGACGCACGCCAGCGCGAACGCGGGGACCGACGTCCACACCTGGGCCCGGATGTGGTCGAACGTGTCGGCCTTCACCATCTGGGCCGACAGGATCGTCGTCTCCGACAGCGGCGAGGTCTTGTCGCCGAGGTACGCGCCGGAGATGACCGCACCGGCGGTGATGGCGGGCGACACCCCGAGCAGGCCGGCGATGCCGACCAGGCCGACCCCGATCGTGCCGGCGGTGGTCCACGAACTGCCGATCGACAGGGCGACCACCCCGCAGATCAGCGCGGTGGCCAGGTAGTACCAGCTCGGCGACAGCACCTGGATGCCGTAGAAGACGAGCGTCGGGATCGTCCCCGACAGGTTCCACGTGCCGATCAGGGCCCCGACGGCCAGCAGGATGAAGAACGCGCTCGTGACCGACCCGAGCGCGCCCTGGCCGCTCCGCTGGACCTCCTCCCACGCATGGCCGTTCTTCATCGCGATCAGCGCGGCGACCATGCAGCACAGCAGCAGGGCGACCTGGATCGGGCCGTCGAGCGCGTCGAGCCCGAAGAGGGCCAGCGAGCCGCCGATGAGGGCGACCAGCGTGGCGAGGGGGACCAGCGCGTCGAGGAGCGAGGGCTCCCTCGGCGCGTCGGTCTCCTCGGGCGCGTTCAGCTGAGTCGCTCGATGATCATGGCCATGCCCTGGCCGCCACCGACGCACATCGTCTCGAGGCCGAAGGTCTTGTCGTCCTTCTGGAGGCCGTTGATCAGCGTGGTCATGATCCGGGCACCGGTCATGCCGAACGGGTGCCCGACGGCGATGGCGCCGCCGTTGACGTTCAGCTTGTCGTGGTCGATGCCGAGGGCGCGGGCCGACGGGATCACCTGGGCGGCGAACGCCTCGTTGATCTCGACCAGGTCGATGTCGTCGATCGTCATGCCGGCGCGGGCGAGCGCCTGCTTCGACGCCTCGATCGGACCGAGGCCCATGATCTCGGGGTCGAGGCCGCTGACCCCGGAGGACACGACCCGGGCGAGCGGGGTGAGGCCCAGCTCGGCGGCGCGGGTGTCGCTCATCACGATCACGGCGGCGGCGCCGTCGTTCAGCGGGCAGGCGTTGCCGGCGGTCACGGTGCCGTCGGGCCGGAACGCGGGCTTCAGGCCGGCGAGGCCCTCGACGGTGGTGCCGGCGCGGATGCCGTCGTCCTTCGTGACGGTGACCTTGTTGCCCTCGTCGTCGGTGGTCTCGACCGGGGTGATCTCGTTCTCCCAGAACCCGTTCTCGAGCGAGGCGGTGGCCCGCTGCTGGGACAGGGCGGCGTACTCGTCCTGCTCCTCCCGGCTGATGCCCTGCGACGTGGCGACGTTCTCGGCGGTCTGGCCCATGGCGATGTAGACGTCGGGCAGGCTCCCGGAGATCGGCTCCCACGGGCCCTTGCCCCCGGCCGCGTACTCGGCGGTGCGGGCCTCGGCGTCGGCGTACAGGGGGTTGTGCGGACCGCTGTCGGCCATTCCGTTCAGGAAGCGGCTCACGGTCTCGACGCCGGCGGCGATGAACACGTCGCCCTCGCCCGCCTTGATCGCCTGGGCGGCGATGCGGATCGACATCAGCGACGACGAGCAGTAGCGGTTGATGGTGACGCCGGGGACGTTGGCCATCCCGGCCTGGATCGCGACGATGCGGGCCAGGTTGTAGCCGGACTCGCCGGCCGGCTGGCCGCAGCCGAGGATCAGGTCCTCGACGGTGTTGCGGTCGAGCTCGGGCACCTGGTTCAGGGCGGTGTCGACGATGAAGGCGGTGAGGTCGTCGGGCCGCTCGTTCTTGAGCGAGCCCTTCATGGCCCGGCCGATCGGGGTGCGGGCGGTGCTGACGATGACGGCTTCGGGCACGGTGGGTTCCTCCGGCTGCGATGGGTGCGGTCCGGTCTAGCCGGTACTCCCCGGACCCGGAAAACGCCGGTTCAGGCGCGGGCGAGGTGGCGGGCCACGTCGGCCCACAGCGCGCCGATGCGCTCCTCGGCGCGGAGGTGGCGTCGGACGTGGTCGCGGAGCGAGCCGCCGAGGAGCTGGCGGGCGCGGGGATCGCGGAGGGCCACCTCGACCCGCTCGGAGAGGGCGAGGCCGTCGAAGGGGTCGACCACCGCGGCGGTCACGTCGGTGTGCGGCACGACCGCCTCGACGCCGCTGCCCGCCAGCCCGATCACCGCCCGGCCCTGGCCCGCGGCGTGGATGGCGGCGGCGGGGAACGGGGGCTCGCGGCCGGTGACCACCATCAGGTCGACGCCGTTGGCGAGCGCGTCCCGGCTGTCGCCACCGTCGAGGAGGTGCACCCGTCCACGCTGGCCGCGGAGGGCGACGTCGGCGTGGGCGCGGAGGTCGTCGCCGGGCCGGTCGGCGGTGCCGAGCCACAGCAGGTGCACCGGGCGACCGTCGATCTCGCGCGGCAGGCGGCGGGCCAGGTCGAGGAAGAGGTCGGTACCCGCGCGCCAGCCGATCGGGCCCGCTCCGCCGACCAGCAGGGCGTCGTCGGGCACGTCGTCGGGCCGGCGCGAGCGCCGCGGGTCGGGACTGGCGGCCGGGCGGGCGCGCCACTCACCGCTGACGACGATGCGGCCCCGGTCGACGCCGAGCGAATCGACGAGGTGGTCGCCCTGTTCGTCGGTGGTGGTGACGACGACGGTGGCCCGGGCCAGCACGCGGCGCAGGTCGGGGATGCTGCGGCACCGGCGTAGCCCGACGGGACCCTCCGGGAGGCACACGGCCGTCGGCGTGCGGCGGGCCGCCCGGGGCAGGGTCGAAGCGAGGCGGGCCGCGTCCGCTCCGTGGATCCACACCAGGTCCGGTCGTCCGGCGTCGCGCCGGCCCGGTCGGGCGAGCCCCCACAGGTCGTCGACGAGCGAGCCGGTGGCCCGCAGCGACGGGTGGACCCATCCCGCCGCCCGTGCCGCGACGCCCTCGTCGTGCTCGACGACCCGCACCGCGGACAGGTCCGCGGCCGCCGCGATCTCGTTGGCCAGCGGACCACCGCCACCCGCCAGCACCCGGATGCGGGCCGGGTCGATCGCTCCGGCCCGGCCCAACTCGTCGAGGAGCGACACGAGCCGCCGGTTGTCGTCGGTCGGTGCCAGGTCGCCGGTGAGCACGAGGAGCGACCGCCGGCGGATCACGGCACCCTCCCGGCGGCGAGCTCGATCGCGGCCCAGAGGTCGTCGATCGGTGCCGGTTCGGTCGCGGCGGCGGCCGCCGCGGCGATGTCGGCGGCGAGCGCGGCACGGGCCTCGCCGTCGACGACCAGGTTCACGACCCGCAGGGCGAGGGCCGCGACGTCGAGGTCGGCGATCCGGGCGTCCTCACGGCCGGCGTCGCCGAGGAGGGCGGTGGCGGGCGTGAAGCCGACGACGGCCGTGCCCGCCGCCGCGGCGTCGACCACCGCCGCCGGGAACGGGTCGTCGCGGGCGGTGGCGACGTACAGGTCGGCCGACGCGACCTGCTCGGCGCGGGTCTCGGCGGCCGGGACGATCCGGACGAGGTCCTCGATCCGGCGCCGCTCGATCTCGGCCAGCACGTCGTCGCCGGTGCCGTCGGGATCGGGGTCGCCGATCCAGGTCCAGCGGGCCGGGCGCCCCGCGATCTGCGACCCGAGTATGGCGGCGAGGGAGACGAACAGGTCGGTGCCGCCTCGCCACCCGAGCGGCCCGCTGCCGACGATCTGGGTCGGTGCGGTCGTGACCCGCGGGCCGGCCACCGCGACCGGACGGGCCGCCGGATGGTGGAGCAGGCGGTCCGGATCGAGACCGAGTCCGCCCTCGTCGCCGGAGCGGGTGGCCCACTCCAGCACCGGGCGGGACGGGACCACCGTCAGCACCGCGCGCCTCAGCCGGTCGAGCAGCTCGAAGGGGCTTCCGCCGTCGTCGTCGCGGTCGGCCAGGGGGAGCACCGCCACGACCGGCGGCGTCGGGTCGGGCATGTGCTCGAGCGCCAGTAGCGCGGGACCGGACGCGGCGACGACGACGTCGCTGGCGTAGGCCTCGCCCAGCTCCCGGCGGAGCCAGCTCCGCTCCGGGATGCGCAGCCGGCCGTGGTGGCCGGTCGTGTCGGCCACCCGCCGGGCGGTCGCAGCGGTGGCCGTCGGCTGCCGCACGTCGGCGACCTCGGCCCACTCCCCGGCGTCGCCGCGGTCGAGGAGCAGGGCGGTGACCGAGGCGTCGTGCTCGGTCCGGGCGAGGCGGGCGAGCTCGAGCACGGTCGGGTCGGGGGGCGCGGCGGTGCCTCCCGCGACGATCAGCATGCGGCGGATCACCGGCGGGGCCACCGCTCGCCCCGCTAGCCGGCCGCGGCGAGGGCGGCGACGACCTCGCCGAGCGGCTCCCGGAAGTCGCGCATCTCGGCGAAGCCGCCGGCGCGGAGGGCGAGGTTGTCGAGCACCGAGTACGCCGGGCGCTCGGCCAT
Source organism: Acidimicrobiales bacterium (assembly GCA_012730075.1). GTDB lineage: Bacteria > Actinomycetota > Acidimicrobiia > Acidimicrobiales > Iamiaceae > Iamia. The sequence goes on from JAAYBP010000207.1 coordinate 5,489, forward strand.
CGGGGGCGCGTCGGCGGGGCGCGCCGCGAGGAAGTCCGTGGTCGACACCGGGAGGACCCGGTCGGGGTCGTGGCCCGCGGCCTCCATGATCGCCCGCACGAACCCGTACCAGCTCACCTCGCCGGAGTTGGTGACGTGGTGGACGCCCGCGGCGCGGGCCTCCCCGAGGGCGATGAGCGTGGCGGCGAGATCGCCGGCGAAGGTCGGGTGGCCGACCTGGTCGTCGACGAACGACAGCGTCTCGTGCTCCCCCGCGAGCCGGAGCACGGTCTTCACCATGTTGCTGCCGTGGGCGCTGCACACCCACGACGTGCGGGCGATCGTCCACGCCGGGTCGAGCTCGCGCTCGCCGCCCAGCTTCGACAGCCCGTAGACCGACCGCGGCGAGGGAAGGTCCCACTCGACGTACGGCGTGCCCTTGCTGCCGTCGAACACGTAGTCGGTCGACACGTAAACGACGTGGGCCCCGACCTCCCGTGCCCCCTCGGCGAGGTACCGGGTGGCGAGGGCGTTGGCCCGGAAGGCGGTCTCGGGCTCGGCCTCGCAGCGGTCGACCGCCGTGAAGGCCGCACAGTGGATGATCACGTCGGGGCGCTCGGCCCGAACCAGGTCGTGGGCGGAGCCGCGATCGGCGAGGTCACACGTGTCGATGTCGACGCCGGTGGCCTCCACGTCGTCGCGCCGGTCGAGCCGTGCCATCAGCTCCGTGCCGACCTGGCCATGCGAACCGGTGACGAGCAGGCGCATCCCGGCGACGTTACATCTGGGGTCAGACCCCAGATGTAACGGTCACGCGCGGGCGCGGGGGAGGCCGAGGCCCCGCTCGGCGATGATGCCGCGGAGGACCTCGGAGGTGCCGCCGTAGATCGTGGTGACCTGGCAGTGGCGGAACGTGGCCTCGATCCAGCCGTCGGCCGGCGCGTGGAGGTCGCCGTGGCGGCGGATGCCGTCCGCGCCGAGGACGTCGATCAGATCGTCGGCGGCTCGCTGGTAGTGCTCGGTCGTCGCCAGCTTCGCCATCGTGCCCTCCACGCCGGGCAGGGCGCCGGTGGACGCCAGCCACGCCGCCCGCCACCCGAGCAGGTTGGCGACCTCGTTGCCGATGGCGGCGCGTGCGAGGCGCTCGCGCACCGTCGGGTCGTCGATGCGGCCGCTCGCCCGGGCGTGGTCGAGCCCGTGGCGCAGAAGGCGGACCGCCTCGCCGTACCAGGCCGAGTTCCGCTCGAACACGAGCGCCGTCATCATCACCTTCCACCCGCCGTCGACCTCGCCCACCCGGTAGCGGTCGGGCACCCGCACGTCGTCGTACCAGGTGATGTTGGTGCGTTCGCCGCCCATCGTGTGCACCGGTGTCACCTCGATGCCGGGGGTGTCCATCGGCACGACGAACATCGTCAGGCCCTTGTGCTTGGCCACCTCGGTGTTGGTGCGGGTCAGGAGGAAGACGTACTGGCTCTCGTGGGCGAGCGTCGTGAACATCTTCTGGCCGTTGACCACCCACTCGTCGCCGTCGCGCACGGCCCGGGTGGCGCAGGCGGCGACGTCGCTGCCGGCGTCGGGCTCGCTGTAGCCGAGGCAGATCATCACCTCGCCCGAGAGCACCTTCGGGATGATCTCGCCCTTCTGCCACTCGGTGCCCTCGTGGAGGAGCGTGTGGGCGACGAGCGTCGCCACGCCGAGGCCGTCGACCGGCGCGCCCGACAGGTACATCTCCTCGGTGAGGGCGTTCATCTCCAGCGCGGAGCGGCCCTGACCGCCCCACTCGGCGGGCCAGCCGGCGGAGATCCAGCCCTCGGCCGCCATCGCCCGGTGCAGGCCCCAGTCGTGGATGGTGCCGGTGCGGTGGGCGGTCTCGATCACCTCGTCGGTGACGTGCCGGGCGAGGAACGCCCGCGCCTCGGACCGGAACCGCTCCACCGGCGCGGGCAGCCGGAACTCGAGGCCGTCGCGCCGCTCGCGGTCGGGGCGACGGGCGGGGTCCAGCGGGCCGAGGACGACCGACTCGTCGTCGGGGAGCGGCTCGCCGACGGGACCGAAGCAGCGGTCGGCGACGCCCTGCAGGTCGGCCCGCGGGTCGCCGGCGAGCAGGCGCACCGTCTTGGCCCGCCGGAAGTGGAGCTGGATGTCGTACTCCTCCATGAACCCGTAGCCGCCGTGCACGTGGAGCGACACCGACGCGGCCCGCTGGGCGACCTCTCCGGCGAGGGCGAAGGCGATCGCCGGGTACGCGTGGGCTTCGGGTTCGCCGCCGTCGAGCGCCCACAGGGCCTTGCGGGCGACCAGCCGGGCGCCTTCGACGTCGGTGGCCACGTCGGCCAGGCGGTGCTGGAGGGCCTGGAACGACCCGATCGGCACCCCGAACTGCTCGCGCTCGGTGGCGTACCGGATGCCGAGGTCGAGGGCCCGCTGGGCGAGGCCGACCAGCCAGGCGGCGGTGAGCGCGCGCCACTCGTCGGCGAGCAGGGCGTGGGCGGTCGAGGCCGCGTCGCCGTCGGCGAGCGTCGTGGTGGCGGTGGTCTCGGCGGCGGTGGTCTCGGCGGCTACTGACGCACCGAACGCTCCGGACGCTCCGAGCGGGACGTCGGCGGCGGCGATCGGGCTCATGGTGCTGACCGCCGGCCACGGCGCGTCCCCGGGTTCGGCCAGCACGAGAGCATCGCCGTCGAGCACGAGCGCGCCCCGGACCCGCGGCCCGGCCGCGCCGGGGACGAGGGCTCCACCCGCCTGCGGCGACGCGACCACGACCTCGCCGGCGGCGATGGCTGCCGCCCGCTCGCCGAGACCGAGCCGGACGAGGGCGCGGGCGGCGACCGCGGCCTCGACGATCGGCACGGTGGCGAGCGCGGCTCCGCACTCCTCGAGGGCGACGCCGAGGTCGGTGAGGGTGGACCCACCTCCGCCGATCGCCTCGGGCAGCGTCATCGCGGGCAGGCCCATCTCGACCAGCGCGTCCCACAGACGGGGGTCGAATCCCCCCGCCTCCGCGGCCCGGACCTCCTCCGGTCCGGACAGCTTCGCCAGCAGCCCCGCGGTGGCGTCGCGGAGCATCTCCTGCTCGTCGGTCAGCGTGAGGTCCACGAGCGGATGCTAGAACGCGTTCCAGTTTTGATCGGCATCGGTGACGGCCTTAGACCCGACCCGAGGCCGCGTCGATCGGCCGGGTGGGTCGGGTGGGTCGGGTTCCGGGGGAGAGGACCTGGCGTCGGTGACGACGCGGCGCAGAGGCCCACGGCCGTCAGCCGGTGCGGGTCTCGGGGGCGGGCCAGGGGTTCGGATGGCAGTCGCCGATGCCGAGCGTCTGTTGCAGCATCACCGGGGCGAGGGCGCCGGGGCCGGGGCACTCGACGTGGCTGTGGCCGAGCGTGTGGCCGACCTCGTGGCTGACCAGGTACGCCCGGTAGTCGTCGAGCCCGAGCCCGGACGGTTCGGCCCCGTGGTGCCAGCGGCGGGCGTTGAGGATCGCGTGGCCGGTGTGGGCGCAGGACACCTCGCCGTCGGTCTCCATCGGGAGGCACATGACGTCGACCAGGTCCGGCGTCGCCAGCGTGATCAGGATCTCCGCCCGGTCGGGGTCCGTGACCCGCTGGAGGGCGATGCCGTCCGCCGCCGTCCAGCCCCGGGGGTCCGAGAGGATGCGCTCGACGTGGGCGGCGAACTCGGCGGGCTCGACGCCCGTGCCCCCCTCGACCTCGACCCGGTACGTGTGGATCGTCCCGTCGCCCACCACCGGACCGTCGGACCCGGGGTCGGCGAGCATGAC
>JAAYBP010000005.1 GCA_012730075.1 Acidimicrobiales bacterium
AGCTCGCGACGACCGAGCCCCGGCCGGCCACCGGGCGTTCCCCCTGCGTTCATGTCCGGAGTCTGTCACCCGTGCCGCCGGTAGGGTCGCAGGCGATCGCCCGCCGCCGGCCGAGGGGTCCCCATGCAGTACGCCGAGTCCGTCGTCGACCTGATCGGAGGGACGCCGCTCGTGCGGCTCCGCGCCGTCACCGACGGCATCGCCGCGACGGTGCTGGCCAAGGTCGAGTACCTCAACCCGGGCGGGTCGGTGAAGGACCGGATCGCCCTGCGGATGGTCGACGCCGCCGAGGCCGACGGGTCGCTGCGGCCGGGCGGGACCATCGTCGAGCCGACGAGCGGCAACACCGGCATCGGTCTGGCGATCGTCGCCCAGCAGCGCGGCTACCGGTGCACGTTCGTGTGCCCCGACAAGGTGTCGGCCGACAAGATCGCCGTACTGCGGGCCTACGGGGCCGAGGTGGTGGTCTGCCCCACCGCGGTCGACCCCGACCACCCCGACTCGTACTACTCGGTGTCCGACCGCCTCGTCCGCGACATCCCCGGCGCGTGGAAGCCCGACCAGTACTCGAACCCGAACAACCCCGCCTCCCACGAGGCGTCGACCGGGCCCGAGATCTGGGCCCAGACCGAGGGTCGCATCACCCACTTCGTCGCCGGCATCGGCACCGGCGGTACGATCAGCGGCACCGGCCGCCACCTGAAGGAGGTCAGCGGCGGCCGGGTGCAGGTCGTCGGGGCCGACCCGGTCGGGTCGGTGTACTCCGGCGGCACCGGCCGGCCGTACCTGGTCGAGGGCGTGGGCGAGGACTTCTGGCCGACCGCCTACGACGCCTCGGTGCCCGACCGGGTGATCGCCGTGTCCGACAAGGACAGCTTCGTGATGACCCGTCGGCTCGCCCGCGAGGAGGGCCTGCTCGTCGGCGGGTCGTGCGGCATGGCGGTCGTCGCCGCCCTCGAGGTCGCCGCCGGGGCGGGCCCCGACGACGTGGTGGTCGTGCTCCTCCCCGACGGTGGCCGGGGGTACCTGTCGAAGATCTTCGACGACGGGTGGATGGCCGACTACGGCTTCCTCGACACCGCGGCGGGCGAACCGACCGTCGCCGAGATCTTCCGGGCCAAGGCCGGCGACCGCCCCCAGCTCGTGCACGTCCACCCCCACGAGACCATCCAGTCCGCCATCGCCTACCTGCGGGAGTTCGACGTGTCCCAGATGCCGGTCGTAAGGGCCGAACCGCCGGTGATGGCGGCCGAGGTGGCGGGGACGATCGACGAGCGCGACCTCCTCGACGTGATCGTGTCGGGGACGGCGAGCCTCGACGACACGATCGAGGACCACATGTCGCCGGTGCTCCCGCTGATCGGCTCGGGTGAGCCGCTGTCGGAGCTGCTGTCGGAGCTGGAGCGGGCCGACGCCGTCCTCGTCGTCCACGACGGCCGCCCCCAGGGGATCCTGTCGCGGCCCGACGTGCTCGGCTTCCTCGCCGCACGGAGCGCCCGATGACCGCCGACGGGTGGGGGTTCGAGACCAGGGCGATCCACGCCGGGCAGGCGCCCGACCCCGCCACCGGCGACGTGGTCGTGCCGATCCACCAGACGTCGACCTTCGCCCAGGACGGCGTGGGCGGTCTGCGCGGGGGCTACGAGTACTCGCGCTCGGCCAACCCGACGCGCACCGCGCTCGAGGAGTGCCTCGCCGCCCTCGAGGGCGGGTCGACCGGGCTGGCCTTCGCGTCGGGCCTGGCTGCCGAGGACACCCTGCTGCGATCGGTCTGCCGTCCCGGCGACCACGTCGTCGTCCCCGACGACGCCTACGGCGGCACGTACCGACTGATCGCCCGGGTGCTCGACCGCTGGGGCGTCACCCACACCGCCGTCCCGCTCGGCGACCTCGACGCGGTCGCCGCGGCCACGACCGACCGCACCCGCCTGGTCTGGTGTGAGACGCCGACCAACCCGCTGCTCGGCGTGGCCGACGTAGCCGCCCTCGCCGCCATCGCCCACGACGCGGGCGCGCGGCTCGCGGTCGACAACACGTTCGCGTCGCCCTATCTCCAGCAGCCCCTCGCCCTCGGCGCCGACGTCGTCGTCCACTCGACCACCAAGTACCTGGGTGGCCACTCCGACGTGGTCGGCGGGGCGCTCGTGGTCGCGGACGACGGGCTCGCCGACGAGCTGCGCTTCCACCAGAACGCGATGGGCTCGATCCCCGGCCCGTTCGACTCGTGGCTGGTGCTGCGGGGCGCCAAGACGCTCGCCGTGCGCATGGAGCGCCACTGCGACAACGCCGAGGCGATCGTCGCGTTCCTCGACGAGCACCCCGCGGTCGCGGAGGTGCTCTACCCCGGTCGTCCGGATCATCCCGGCCACGCGGTGGCGGCGAGGCAGATGCGCCGCTTCGGCGGCATGGTGAGCTTCCGCCTCGTCGGCGGCGACGAAGCAGCGGTGCGGGCGTGCGGGCTGACGCAGGTGTTCACCCTGGCCGAGTCCCTCGGCGGCGTCGAGAGCCTGATCGAGCACCCGGCCCGGATGACCCACGCGTCGGTGGCCGGCTCGGCCCTGGAGGTGCCGGCCGACCTGGTGCGGCTGTCGGTCGGCATCGAGACGCTCGACGACCTGCGCGCCGACCTCGACCGGGCCCTCAGCCCCTAGCGCAGCGCTCCAGCGTGAAGCGGACGGAGGCAGGCGGGCCGGACTGGGACACCGTCGCCCCGTCGAGCGACGCCGCCCAGGAGCTCGCGATCTCGGAGATCTCGACCGAGCCGCGCTCGGAGTCGGCCTCGACCACGATCCGGACGCAGCGCCGGCCGTCGTCCTCCCAGCTCACGTAGCGGCCGCCGCCGAAGCCCTCGAACGGCTCGAACCGGCCGTCGAAGGAGCCGCCGTAGGGGTCGGCGACGACCTCCAGCAGGCGGAGGTCGGCCGCACCGAACGCACCCTGCTCGACCGGAACGCCGTCGGCCGCCGGGCCGGGCACCTCGGTGGCGGGCTCGCTCCGGGCGAAGGCGTCGGGGTCGAGGATCTGCTCGCTCGTCGTCGGCGGATCGCGGTACGCGGCGTCGACCGCCGCGGTGCCGCCCCCGTCGGCCAGGGCGGCGACGAACGCCGATCCCGATCCGTAGGGGACCTGCTGCTGGACGAGGAAGGGGACCGGGACGCTCGCGAGGGCGGCGGACTGGGCGAGGCCGATCTCGGTCTCCTCGATGATGACGGCGGTCTGCTCGTCGATGTCGAGGGAGTTGCGGAACTGCTCCTCGACCCACCGGGCGGTGCCCTCGACGAGGGCGATGAAGCCGAAGGCGGTCTCGTCGTCGCGCGCGGCGAGCACGTCGAGGCGTCCGAGGTCGAACACCTGGTCGTCGAGCGCGTGGACCAGCTCGTGGACGATCACCGTCTGGACCAACGGGGTGACGACGTCGCCCTTGACGTACAGCTCCTCGGTCGCCGGGTCGTAGAAGCCCAGGACGCCGACCGCGCCGGCCCGCTCGTTCAGATCGACCAGGTCGGTGCCGGGGTCGATCACACCGGTCGCCGTCGACGCGACCTGCGCCCGGCGCAGCTCGTCGTCCTCGCCCTCGCTCGCCTGCCGGAGCGCGTCGACGAACTCGTCGTCGGGCACCGCCTGGACGTCGGGTTCGGTGACGAACTCCTGGCCCCGGACGCGCTCGACGAAGTCGATCAGCTCCGGGAGGACCTCGGCCAGCGGCCGGGCGAGGGCGTCGGGATCGAGCTCGTCGGGGATCGGGAAGGGGTCCGACGGGATCGGGACGATCGGCTCCTCCGACGGCGGAGCCGTGATCTCGGGGTCGCTGAGGTCGATCGTGCTCGGCGGCGCCACCGTCTCGTCGCCGTCGGCCCGGTCGACGATCGCGGCGACGAGGGCCACGACCAGGAGGCCGAGCACGACCAGCCCGGCGACGACGAGCGGCCGGGGCCGGGGCGACGCGTCACCCGGCGGCCTGCCGGGCGTCCATCCCTGCGCCGGTGCGGGCGGCACCGGCGGTGGCGGGGACCACGCGGGCCACTGGTGGGGCGGGCCCGGCGGGTACTGGGCGCCGCCGACGGACAGGCCCTCGCCGGGCCGCGGCGCGCTCACCCGCCGTTCTCGGATCCGGCCGGGGCCTCCTCGGCGGGGCCGCTCGGCGGGGTGACGGGCGCCGCCGGGCCGGTGCCACCGCGGAACACGGCGATCGGCTCGCCGTCGACGACGAGGTCCTGGAAGTACGCGGAGACGTGCATCGGGATGCGGACGCAACCGTGCGACGCCGGGTGGGCGGGGACCGACGGCGCGCCGTGCACCGCGATGCCCCCGACGAAGTAGACGGGGTCGTAGAGGACGCCGAGCGGGGCGTGGCGCTCGCCGACGATGCGCCGCTGGTAGCGGTAGTCGCCGACCGGCGTGACGGCGTCGCCGCAGTGCCCGTCCTCGCAGTAGGCGACGCCCGACCCGGTCGAGACGTGGGTGACCAGCTCGAGCTGACCGTCGCCCCACACGAGGAGCACCTGCCGGTCGAGGTCGACCTCGGTGTGGGTCGGCCCGAGGTCCGGACGCAGCATCGCGATCGCGGGGGCCTCGGCGATGCGGGCCTCCACCTCCTCGGTGACGACGCCGTCCTTGGGCAGGCCGTTCAGGGCCTGGAACGCCCACACCGCCATCGTGGTCTTGGCGCCGAAGCGCCCGTCGGGCTCGCCGGGGTCGAAGCCGAGGCGCGCGAGGTTCGCCTGGAGCGCCTCGGTGCGGGGTCCGTGGCTGCCCGAGGCGAGCGGGCCGACCTCGACGGTCGGGGGCGGCTCGGTCGTGGTGGTCGTGGTCGTCGCCTCGGTCGTGGGGGGCGACGTCGTCGTGGTGGCCTCGGTGGTGGTCGCCCGTTCGAGGACCTCCTCGGAGGCGGCCAGGCCCCCGCCGGGCTCGTCGGCGCAGGCGGACAGCGGGACCAGCAGGAGCCCCGACGCGGCCGCGGCGTGGAGGAGTCGGCGCCGTGGGATCATCGCCCCCGCAGTCTGGCCGACCGGGGCCGCGGATCGCCGTCACATCGCCGGGTACGCGTCCCCCATGTGCGATCCTCGGGACCGTCCCCCGGACGCCGAACCGGCCGTTCCGAGCCCATCCGAACCGCCGCATCCAACCCGCCGTGTCCTCGCCCTCCACCCCGCCCCCCACCCCCGTCGTCGACGACGAGGCGCCCGACCCCGACGCGGACCGGATGCTGGCGGCGGCCCGGCGGGGCAGCAACCGGGCGTGGGCGGCGCTGGTCGACCGGCTCGACCCGGCGTGCCGCGACTTCGCCCACCTGGTGCTCGGGGGCCACGGCGTCGACTCGGCGCTGCTGGCGGCGTACGTCCGCGCCTACCGGGCTCGGCGCACCGCCGAACCACCGGCGACGGTGTTCCTCCTCCACCACACCTGGATCGCGTGCGGCCACGAGATCCGCCGCCACCAGCGTCGCCGCAACCCCGCCCCGGGGCGCCGGCCGATCCGCGACGACCGCACCCCGCGGCTCGGCGACGACCCGCGGGGCCGGTCGCTCGCGCTCCTGCGCCCCGAGGAGCGGGCGGTGTGGGCGCTCGTCGAGCGGGCGGGGTTGCCGGTCGCCACCGTCGCCGCCGCCCTCGGAGTGGAGGAGCGGGTCGTCGCCACCGTGGCGACCCGCGTCGTCGAGCACGTCGACACCGGTCCCCCGCCGAGCCCCTACGACGGCCTGCCGACCGATCCCCGCGAGCGGGCCGTCGAGGTCGAACCCGAACCGGGGCCGGAACCGCGGCCGGACGAGGAGCCGGAGGCGGAGCCCGAGCCGGACGAGGCCGCGGTGGCCGACCCCGATGCCACCGCGGTGCACGACACCCTGGGCGACGAGTTCGGGGCCGAGGAGATCGACCCCGGCTCGCTCGACCCCGAGCCCGCGTCGCCCGCGTTCTGGCGCGAGCTGGGCCGCCGGCTGCGGGCCGAGAGCGAGGCGACGCCCGCCGCCCCGCGCCCGAAGCTCCCGGAGCCGGGCGACCCGTCCCCGTCGCTGACGCCGGCCAAGGCGCCACCGGTCGCCATGCAGAAGCGGGCGCCGCGCCGCGCCCGTCGGCGCAAGCCCGACGAGATCGACCAGCTCGTCGACGAGGCCGGACGCCAGCGGCCCCGGCGGCGTTGGGGCGCCTGGGCGATCCGCACCCTCGCCGTGGTCATCGTGGCAGCGGTCTTCGGCGTGGCGGTGGTCGGGCTGTACCGGGTCGCGTCGAACTCCCGCGAGCCGGTGCGGGGCGAGACGGTCGCCGATGTGGTCCGGCGCAGCATGCTGGTGCTCGACGACGCCGGCACGTGGTCGGCCTCGGTCGAGGTCACGTCGCTGGGCGAGCGGCACCCGATGACCGTGGTCGCCGCCAACGACGGCTCGTACCGCGTCCAGGACTCCGGCCTCGGTCGTCTCACCACCTACGACGCCCGCTTCGCCGTCGTCATGGACAGCGTCACCGGCCTGCCGCCCCGGCACGACACCGGCGTGGCCCCCGGCGCCCCCGACGTCACCGCGCCCCGCCACGGCTACCCCCAGGAGGACCTCGCCATCGCGGCCCGAACGCTGTCGGTCGTCGACGACGAGCGGCCCGCCACCGACCGGCTCAACGGTCGCGACGTGCTGACGATGACCGCCCCGCTCACCGGCGACATCGACCTGACCTACGTCGTCGACGCGTCGAGCCTTGCCCCGGTGCGCATCACGTGGTCGGTCGAGGGCGCGACGGTCCGCGAGCTGCGCTTTGCCGACGTCGAGCTCGGCGCTGCGGCCCCGGACTACACCCAGGACCTCGGCGACGTCGCCGCGACCGACCAGGGCTTCGCCCAGGTCCGCCTCACCGAGATCGCCACCCGCACGCAGATGCAGCCGGTCACGCCCGACTACCTGCCCGACGGGTTCACGTTCACCGGCGCGGCGGTCGACGAGGCCGGCCGGGTGTCGTCGATCCGCTACGCCCGGGGCCCGCAGGAGCTGATCGTCACGCTGCGGCCCTCGCCGGTCGAGGCGGGTGCGGTGTGGGACGACCCGTTCGACCGCGGCGACGACGAGGCCACCCCGTCTGAGCTGGAGATCGACTCGGGGCCGTTCCGGGGCGTGACCGCCCTCCAGGTGAGCGGCGGCCGGGCGCTGCCGTCGGTGTGGGGCGCCGACGGCGAGATCGCCTTCACCGTCGCCGGCGACCTGAACCCCGACGAGCTGGCCCGCGTCGCCCGGTCGCTGCGCCGGTCCTGACCGACACCGCGACCGGGCCCGACGGTCAGGCCGACGCGGCGGCCTCGGTCAGGCGGTTCAGTCGCTCGACGGCCTCGATGTACTCCTCGACGAGGCGGGCCATGACGGCGCTCGTCTTCTCGACCCGGTTGAGCTGGCCGACGACCTGACCGACCGGGTTGAACATCACGGTCTGGGCCTTGTCGGCGTAGCGGTGGCTGCGCGCCACGCAGTCGCCCGACACCATGTACTGGAGCGGCATCGGCAGCGGGTCCGGGGTGTCGGCCTGCTCCCAGGCGTCGGTCCACTCGGTGCGGATCATGCGGCACGGCTTGCCGGTGAAGCTGCGGCTGCGCACCGTGTCGCGGCTGGTGGCGTCGAGGAGCTGCTGCTGCTGGGCGGGCG
>JAAYBP010000208.1 GCA_012730075.1 Acidimicrobiales bacterium
CCGACCGTCCGACGCCCGGCTCGGCCCCGGCCCGGCCCACGGTCGTCTCCGGGACGGCGAACGTGGCGGTCGTCGCCACCGCGCTCGCACCCCCGGTCGTGGCGGTCGGGTTCGTGCTCGGGGCCGCCGCGGCGCAGATCGGCGGCGCGGTGCTCATGACCGCCGGGGTGTGGGCCTCGGCCCTCGCCCTGCTCGCCTCCACCAACCGCACGCCACGGCCCGGACGCACGCTTCGGCTCGTCGCCGGGCTCACGCCCTGGGTGCCGATGGTCCTGGCGGTGGCCTGGGCGATCGCCCAGCACGTGGTCGGCTCGCCCGCCCTCTCGGTCGCCGACATGGGTCGATGGCACGGTCTCGCCAACGGGGTGGGCTTCGTCCTGCTCGGCCTGCTCGCCACCGGTCCCGTGGTCGACGGCGGTTCGGAGCGCGCTCCCGGCATGACCGGCGTCGACCGGGCGGCGGAGGTCACCGCGTGAGGCTCGGTGGGTTCGGGCCGGTGGGCGAGGCCGAGCTCGAGCGCCTGCGGGTCGCCGCCCCGACCTACGACCACGTGGGCTCGACGCTGCGATCGCAACCCGTGCCCGGCGTGAACCGCCACGAGCAGCGCCTCGCCGTCGGGCGCGGTCGCGCCGATCTGGAGGCCGCCCGGTTGGCCCTCCGGGCCTGGGCGCCCCAGCGGGCGCTCGGTGCCACCGTCTCGCCTGCGGGCGTCACCCCCGACCTCGACGCGACCGTCGTGCTCGGCATCGGCGTCGGACCGGCGAGGGTGCGCTTCGCCAACCGGATCGTGGTCGTCATCGACGAGCCCGACCGCCACGGCTACGCCTACGGCACGCTGCCGGGCCACCCCGAGCGCGGCGAGGAATCCTTCGTCGTCGGGGTAGACCGCGATGGGACGGTGTGGGCGACGATCCGCACCGACTCCGAGCCGGCGGGGCCGCTCGGCGCACTGGCCCCGGTGCTGCGACCGGTCCAGCGCGCCGCGATCGGCCGCTACCTCTCCGCCGTCGCCCGGGCCGTGCGATCGGGCCGAGGGTCGCCGCCCCGGTCCGGGTAGGGCGCGGACCGGGCCCTAGCCGAACGTGTAGGAGGTCATCGAGAGGCTCCCGAGGTCGTAACCCTCGACCAGCGTGGAGCCCGTCGCGCCGTCGGCGGCGGCCAGGCCGGCGACGTACAGGAGGGGCAGGAAGTGGTCGGGGGTCGGGACGGCCAGCTCGTGGTCGGGGTGGTCGACCAGGCCGGCGACCGATGCCGGGTCGGTGGTGAGCCGGGTGCGGGCCTCGTCGTCGAAGCGCCGCGCCCAGTCGAAGCCGGCGCCGGGCTGGTCCCAGGCGAGGCGGCGGAGGTTGTGCACGACGTTCCCGCTGCCGACGACCAGCACGCCCCGGCGCCGTAGCGGGGCGAGCGACGCGCCGAGCGCGAGGTGCTCGTCGTAGGACTTGGTCGCGTCGATCGAGAGCTGCACCACGGGGACGTCCGCGTCGGGGAAGACGTGGCGCAGCACCGACCAGGCGCCGTGGTCGATGCCCCAGGACTCGGCGTCGAGCCCGGCGAAGCGGGGCTTGATCGCCTCGGCGACCTCGCCGGCGACGTCGGGCGCGCCCGGCGCCGGGTAGTCGACGGCGAAGAGCTCGTCGGGGAACCCGTAGAAGTCGTGGATCGTCCGGGGCTGGGCCATCGCGGTGACCGCCGTGTGGCCGATGTACCAGTGCGCCGACACCACCACGACCGCCCGCGGCGTGGGCAGCGACTCGCCGAGCGCCCGCCACGCCTCGGTGTAGCGGTTGTGCTCGATCGCGTTCATGGGGTTCCCGTGACCCAGGAACACGGCGGGCATCGGCGATTCGTCCATCGCGCGAGCCTACGAACGCCGCCGCCGATCCGCGCCGGCCTCGCGCCACGGCGTGGTCAGGTGTGACCGTCGCCGTCGGGCCGCCACACGTGGAGACCGATCGGGTGGGCGCCGGCCCGGGCCCGCAACGCGACCCGGCGGGGGCGGAGGCCCGTTGCGCCGGCGAGGCGGTCGTCGCCCGTCAGGACGGCCATGCCCCACCCTGGGAACCGGTCGCGGACGACGTGGCCGAGGCGGGCGTACACGTCACGGAGGTCGCCACCTCCCCGCACGCGCCCGCCCCACGGCGGGTTGGTGACCAGCAGGCCGGGCGCGGATCCCTCCGGAGGGCGCAACGTCGAGATCGGACCCTCGTCGATCTCCACCCGGTCGCCGACGCCGGCCCGGGTCGCGTTCTCCCGCGCCGCCTCCACCGCGCCGGCGTCGCGGTCGCGCACGACGATCGGCGCGGCCGCGGTGTCCCCCGTCCCGGCGTCGGGTCCGCCGCCCAGCGCGGCGTGGACCGACGCCCACGTCCCGGGCGCGAACGACGGCCAGTCGGCGAAGGCGAAGGAGCGGTCGGCGCCGGGGGCGATGCCCGCCGCCCACCGGGCCGCCTCGATGCCGATCGTGCCCGAGCCACCGAACGGGTCGACCAGCGCCACGCCCGGTCGCCACCCCGCCGCGACCAGCGCCGCCCGGGCGATCGTCTCGCGCAGCGGCGCCTTGGCCTGCGGGCCCCGCCAACCACGGTGGTGGAGCGGTGCCCCCGAGGAGTCGACGCGGACCGAGACGACGTCGCGCTCGATCCGCACCACCAGGAGCTGCTCCGGCCCGCGGTCCCCGTCGCCGGGGTGGACGGGGATGCCGGGGGCGCCGGCCCGACCGTCGGGGTCGGTGGGTCTGGGGCCGGGAGCGGGATCGGATGCACCCAGGACGCGACGCACCCGCTCCTCGACGGCGCCGGTGTGGACCAGCTTCGACCGGCGGCTGGTGACCCGGAGGCGCAGCGGCACCTCCGGCGTCCACCACGGGCCGAGGTCGAGGTCGGCGAGCCCCCGCTCGAGGGCCGGGAAGCTGCGGGCGGTGAAGGATCCCGCGTCGACGAGGACCCGCGTGGCACAGCCCAGCGCGGCATTGGCGAGGTAGAGCTGACGGTCGGTCATCCGCGCCGCGAGGGCCCCGGTGCCAGCCGGCCGGTGGACGACGCCGAGCGCGTCGAGCTCGCCGCCGACGATCGACTCCAGGCCGGGGATGCAGACCACCACGGCCCGATGGCGGTCGGGGCGACGACTGCGGTCTCGGGTCGTCGCTCGGGCCACCACGGTCCGCCGACGCTACCGGTTGGCCCGAGGCCGAGCCGTCCGGCGGGACCGGACCAGCAGGCGCCGCCCCGACGAAACCGCGCTGTCACACCCTCCCTCTATGGTCTCGCCATGCCTGCCATCACCCTGGCCGACGCCGAAGCCCTGGCCGAGCGCTGCATCGACGCGTGCAACCGGGTGATGGTCGACGACGAGGACGACGCCCTGGTCGAGCTGGTCTCTCCCGACGTGTCGATCGAGATCGTCGACACGGTCACCGACCAGCTCACCGGCCCGCACGA
>JAAYBP010000209.1 GCA_012730075.1 Acidimicrobiales bacterium
CCTCCGACCCCATCCGCCCCTTGCCCGGACGCGAGTCAGCCGCCCCGGAAAGGGCGGCTGACCTGCTGGTTTGCTGAGCACCCCCAACGGGATTCGAACCCGTGCCGCCACCTTGAGAGGGTGGTGTCCTAGGCCGCTAGACGATGGGGGCGGGATGTCCGGCGCGTGCCGGAGTGGGCAGCCTACGGGATCGCCGCCGCGCCGCGCAGATCAGAACGCGTAGCCGACTCGAGGCCGGCCGACGACGCGAGGACGCCCGGGCCGGTGACCCGGGCGCCGTCGCCACGTCGTGGCTCGGGGGGGAGGACTCGAACCCCCAATGACTGGACCAGAACCAGTTGTGTTGCCGATTACACCACCCCCGAAAGGTGGAACGAGCACCCTACCCGCGGCCGCCGCGGGGTCGCACGCCCGAACCGATGACCCGGCCGGCACCGGACGAACGCGGGCGTTCGCGCGGTTCACTGCCGAGGCGCTAGTGGAGCAGGTTGTCGAGGCGGCGGTAGGAGATGACGCGTCCCATCGAGACCGCGGCGGTCTCCCGGCCGAGCTGGCCGACGGTCGGGCCACCGGCGCTCACGACGGTGACGTGCGGGCGCAGGCCGACCTCCCGGGCGATGCCGGCGACGCGCAGGGCGTGGTAGCCGTCGGTCACGAGCAGCACCTCGTCGAGCCCCTCGTCGCGCAGGAACCGCGACGTCGCGGCGAGCGACTCGTAGGTGGTGCTCCCCTGCACCTCCTTGCGGATCGCGTCGTCGGGCACGCCGCGGGCGACGAGCCAGTTGTAGCCGGACGTGGCCTCGGTGTATGTGTCACCCGCCTGACGCCCGCCGGTCACGACGATCACCGGCGCCAGCCCCATCCGGTACAGGTCGAGCCCGTGGCTGAGCCGGGCCTGGAGCACCGGCGAGGGCCTCCCGTCGTACTGGGCGGCGCCGAGCACGACGATGGCGTCGGCCCGGTGCACGTCGTCGCGGCTCGACGCCCGCCACACCTGCACGAACGTGACCGTCACGTAGGCCAGCAGGAGCAGGACGACCAGGCCGAGGCCCCGGAGCACCCAGCGGCGCCCCCGGTGGCGCTGGCGGCGTTCCTCGGCCTCCAGCTCGAGGGCGGCGTGGCGGCCGGTGGTGATCGTGCCCGGAGGCGGGTCGCCCGGCATCTCGGTGGAGGCCTCGATCATCCGGCCAACCTGACCCGCGCCGCGGCCAGACGGGCGAGGGTGCGGTCGCGGCCGAGCGCGGCGAGCGACTCCCAGAGCGGCGGACCGACGCTGCGGCCGGTGGTCGCCACGCGGACCGGGGCCGGCGCCTTCGCCATCTGCGGCGATCCGTCGGGCTTGGTGAACCCGGCGGTGATCGCGGCCCGCTCGACCGCGGCGCTGATGCCGTCGGCGGTCCAGCCTTCGAGGGCGGTCAGTTCGGCGGTGGACGCGTCGAGCATCTCGGGCGCCGCCTTGCCGCGCACCATCACCTTGTCCCAGGCGGCGTCGTCGACGGGCGGCTCGTCCATCCAGAGGAAGTCGACCATGTCGGCCACCTCGGAGAGCAGTCGCACCCGCTCCTGCACGAGCGGGCCGAGCGCGGCGAGGGCGGCGGCCGCGTCATCGCCGGGCAGGAACGGACGGGCCCGGGCGAGGAAGTCGTCGAGGGCGAGGCCGCGAATCCACTCGCCGTTGACGTGCAGCAGCTTCTTGCGGTCGAAGAACGCCGGCGACGGGTTGACGTCGGCCAGGTCGTAGAGGTCGACGATCTCGGCGATCGGGCGCACCTCGACCCCGTCGGGCGGACCCCACCCGAGCAGCGACAGGTAGTTGACCATCGCCTCGGGCAGGAACCCCTCGTCGCGGTAGGACGCGACCGACACGTCGTCGCGGCGCTTCGACAGCTTCTTGCGGCTCTCGTTGACCAGCAGCGGCATGTGGGCGAATGCGGTCGGCTCGGTGCGTCCGAGCGCCCGGAGGATCAGCAGGTACTTGGGCGTGCCGTTGACGTGGTCCTCGCCGCGGATGACGTGGGTGACGCCCATGGCGGCGTCGTCGACCGCGTTGGCGAGCAGGAACATCGGCGTGCCGTTCGAGCGGAGCAGCACGAAGTCCTCGATCGTGGCGTTGTCGAACGACACCTCGCCACGGACGAGGTCGGTCCAGGCGGTCGTCCCCGGCGGCACCCGGAACCGGAGCGGACCGGCGCCCTCGGCGAGCCCGCGGTCGCGGCAGTGGCCGTCGTACCCGGGCGGGCCACCGCGCTCCTTGGCCCGGGCCTGCACCTGCTCGGGCGAGCAGTCGCACCAGTAGGCGTCGCCCGAGGCGAGGAGCGCGTCGGCCGCGGCGCGGTGGTCGCCGACGCAGTCGCTCTGGTGCACCGGCTCACCGTCCCAGTCGAGGCCGAGCCACCGCAGCATGTCGAGCACGCCGTCGAGGAGGTCGGGCCGGTTGCGCTCGGTGTCGGTGTCCTCGATGCGCAGGAGGAAGCGACCGCCGTGGCGCCGGGCGAACATCCAGTTGGCGAGCGCCGAGTGCGCCCCCCCGACGTGGAGGTAGCCCGTGGGCGACGGGGCGAATCGGACGACGGGCGGGCTGGTCACGGTGACGCGAGGGTACCGGCGGGCACGCGCTCCGTCGAAGCAACCCCGACCACCCAGGAATGCCACGTTGAGTGATGGTCGTACGGCCTATTGGCACGTTCCGTGGACCTCGGTATTCTCAAAGGTCGTGAAGAAGACCACTGGACGTCGTTCCTTCGCCACGCGCAGTGGCTTTCGTGTCATCGCCGGGCTCGCCGTGGCGTCGCTGATCACCGGTTGCGAACCGGCCCCGGCCATCCCGCCGGGCACCCGGGCCCTCACCGTCGACGTCGAGCGGTGCCGCCTCGTCGACACGCGTCCCGCGCCCGACACGGTCGGCGACCGCGACACCCCCCTCGGCAGCGACGAACGACTCACGATCACCGCGGCGGGCGACGGCAGTCTCTGCGACGTCCCGGCCGAGGCGCTCGCCGTCACCGTCGAGGTGTCCGTCTTCGACGCGCCGACGTCGGGGGGCGTCACGCTCTGGGCCGGGGGCGGCATCCGTCCCGATCCGCAGATGCTCTGGAGCGCGGAGTCGCCGCCGGAGACCACGACGATCGAGACGGGGCTGAGCGACGAGGACACCTTCACGCTGCGCGCGGCCATCGGTCCGGTCGACGTCGCCGTCGACGTCGTCTCCTACGCCTTCGACCTCGACGACCGCTACTACACCGTCGACGAGATCGACGCCCTGCTGGCCGACCTCACCGGCCCCGAGGGCCCCGCCGGTCCGCAAGGTCCCGAGGGTCCCGCCGGGCCCGAGGGTCCCGCCGGGCCAGAGGGGGCCGCCGGACCGCCCGGCGCGGACGGTGCCCAGGGCCCGGCCGGACCGCAGGGGCCCGCCGGACCCGCCGGTGGCGACGCGTGCAACCTCACCATCTCGCCGCAACGGGCCGCGATGAATCGGTGGGACCTCGACCTCACCAGCTTCGACACGGGCGTCGACCCCCGCGGCATCGCCTTCGACGGGCAGCACATCTGGACGACCAACAGCGCGGACGACACCGTCACCCGGATCGATGTCGAGACCGGGGCACGCGCCGACTTCCCCGTCGGCCAGTACCCGTTCGGGATCGTGTTCGACGGCGAGTGGGTCTGGGTCGCCAACCGCGACGGGAACTCGGTCTCCCGGATCGACCCCGCCAGCGGGGCCTCGAACGAGTACGGAGGCTTCGCCGGCCCGTACGGCGTCGGGTTCGACGGCCAGAAGATCTGGGTCACCAACTCCCAGTGGGACACCGTCTCGACCGTGAACCGGACCACCGGGGCCAAGATCGCCACGTACACGTCCCTCTTCGATCCGTTCGCGTTCGCGTTCGACGGGGAGCACATGTGGGTCACCAACTGGCAGGGCGACACGGTGAGCCGGTTCGACATCCAGGACGGCACCCGCGTCGACGTGACGGTGGGCCTGGAGCCCTACGGCATCGTGTTCGACGGCACCGCCATCTGGGTCACCAACTGGGAGAGCAGCACGCTGAGCCGCGTCGACGTCGACGCGCTCACGGTCACGACGTACCCGACCGCGTTCTCCCCTCGGGGCATCGGGTTCGACGGCCGTTGCCTCTGGGTGAGCAGCTACGCGACCGGCCAGATCTCCCGGGTCGATCCGGCCACCGGAGAGCACGCGACCTCGCCGATCGGCTCCGCCCCCCGGGGCATCGCCTTCGACGGCGAGCACATCTGGGTCGAGCTCGGCAACGCCGCCCGGGTCGTCCGCCTGCTGCCCTGATCCGAACCCCACGCACCGCCCCGCGGGTGCTCCGAGCGCGACGCGCGTGGGCGCGCCCGACGTGGCGCGCGGGTGGGCGTCGGTTCAGGCGTCGAGCGTGGCGCGCCAGTCGGCGGCGTAGGCGCGGGCGGCGTCGTCGGGGTCTAGGCGCAGGGTGTCCTCGGGCACCGAGTCGACCAGGTCCCGCAGCTCGACGTAGTGGTGAGCGACGTGGCCCACCCCCTCGAACAGGGTGCGACGGTGCTCGACCAGGGCCGGGTCGGGGGTCGGGTCGAGGTAGCCCCAGATCGTGAAGGCCAGCTCGAGGTCGTGGACGACCGGGGCGCGGCCGTAGATCGACGCCCGCCGCATGGCGACGGCGACGCATCCGCCGACGACGTCGTGGCGGTGCTCGCCGTCGTGCAGGCGGAGCCGCGGCTCGAACGTGCGGGCGATCTTGTAGGCGAAGCCGAGGTCGGGGCCGGGATCGCCCAGGCGGTCGCCGTAGGGCTGGAACTCCAGCTCGCCGGGCCGGTCGGCCCACCACGGCTCGGGGCGCCTCGGGTTCGAGCGGTAGGCCCGCACCCGGGCGACGGGATCGGTGGGCACGTACTGGGGCGCTGCCATCGGCGGCGAGGCTACCCGCGCCCCCACCGAACCCCTGGGGTCGGAGGAAACCGGTACGCGAGGGCCCGACGGGGCTGGCACCAACCGGTCCTCGCGAAAACCACTCGAGGCGGCTGATACCTCGTGTGGTTCTCGGTCGGAGGGAACTCCCAGGCTGGGCTGAGGCGGGCGGGACGCCCGGGCGGGCACCATCGCCCG
>JAAYBP010000210.1 GCA_012730075.1 Acidimicrobiales bacterium
TGGCTCCGGTTCTGCCCTCGACCGCACATTTCGGTAGGTTCGGCCGCGATGGCAGCCACCACCGCTGACCGAGGATCCACCGTCCGACCGATCAAGCCGAGGAGCAACCGACCGGGACCCTTCCTGGTCGACCTCTACCGCTCGTCGGTCGGCAAGAAGTACGTGATGGCCCTGACCGGCCTCGCCATCTTGGGCTTCGTCTTCTTCCACATGCTCGGCAACCTCAAGATGTACCTGGGGGCGGAGGACTTCAACCACTACGGCGAGTGGCTCCGCGAGCTGCTGGTGCCGTTCGTGCCCCGCACGGTCGCGCTGTGGCTGCTGCGGGTCGGGCTGATCGGCGCGGTCGGCCTGCACGTGCTCTCCGCCTACCAGCTGACGGTCATCAACCGGAAGGCGCGGGCCACCAAGTACCAGGGCCGTCGCGACTACCTCGCCGCCAACTACGCCAGCCGCACGATGCGCTGGTCGGGCGTGATCGTCGGCCTGTTCCTGGTCTGGCACCTGTTCGACCTGACCTTCACCGGCACCGGCTACCACTACGTGCGGGGCCTCCCGTACGAGAACGTCGCCCTCTCGCTCGGCCGGGCGTGGAACGCGGTGATCTACATCGTCGCCAACCTCGCCCTCGGCTTCCACCTGTTCCACGGCACGTGGAGCCTCTTCCAGTCGATGGGGTGGAACAACCCGCGGTTCAACGCCTGGCGCCGTGGCTTCGCCGCCGCCTTCACCGCCCTCGTCGTGATCGGCAACCTGTCGTTCCCCATCGCCGTGCTCACCGGCGTCGTCTCCACCTGACCCCGGGACCGGATCCATGACCATCAACCTCGACGCCAAGATCCCCGACGGCCCGATCGACGAGAAGTGGACGAACTACAAGTTCGAGCACAAGCTCGTGAACCCCGCGAACCGCCGCAAGTACGAGGTCATCGTCGTCGGCACCGGCCTCGCCGGCGGAGCCGCCGCCGCGACCCTCGGTGAGCAGGGCTACCGGGTCAAGGCGTTCACGTTCCACGACTCGCCCCGCCGGGCGCACTCGATCGCCGCCCAGGGCGGCATCAACGCCGCCAAGAACTACAAGGGCGACGGCGACTCGATCTGGCGGCTGTTCTACGACACCGTCAAGGGCGGCGACTTCCGGTCGCGGGAGGCCAACGTCTACCGGCTCGCCGAGGAGTCGGTGAACATCATCGACCAGATGACCGCCCAGGGCGTGCCCTTCGCCCGGGAGTACGGCGGCCTGCTCGACAACCGGTCCTTCGGCGGCGCCCAGGTGTCGCGCACGTTCTACGCCCGCGGCCAGACCGGCCAGCAGCTCCTGCTCGGCGCCTACCAGCAGCTCGCCCGCCAGATCGGCCTCGGGAACGTCGAGCTGCACAACCGCACCGAGCTGGTCGACATCGTCGTCGTCGACGGCCGGGCCGCCGGCATCGTCGTGCGCGACCTGGTCACCGGCGAGGTCACGAGCCACTCCGCCCACGCGGTCGTGCTCGCCACCGGCGGCTACAGCAACGTCTTCTTCCTGTCGACCAACGCCATGGCGTGCAACGTCACCGCCGCCTGGCGGGCCCACCGGCGGGGCGCGGCGTTCGCCAACCCCTGCTACACGCAGATCCACCCGACGTGCATCCCGCAGAGCGACGACTTCCAGTCGAAGCTGACGCTGATGTCGGAGTCGCTGCGCAACGACGGCCGCATCTGGGTGCCGAAGGACCCCGACGACAACCGCTCGCCGGACCAGATCCCCGAGGACCAGCGCGACTACTACCTCGAACGCCGGTACCCGAGCTTCGGCAACCTCGCCCCGCGCGACATCGCCAGCCGGGCCGCCCTGGTCGAGGTGTCGAAGGGCCACGGCGTCGGGCCGCTGAAGAACGGGGTGTACCTCGACTTCGGCGAGGCGATCGGCCGGCTCGGCCAGAAGGTCATCGAGGAGCGCTACGGCAACCTCTTCGAGATGTACGAGCGCATCACCGACGAGTCGCCGTACAAGGTACCGATGCGGATCTACCCCGCGCCCCACTACACGATGGGCGGGCTCTGGGTGGACTACGAGCTGATGACCACCGTGCCCGGGCTGTACTGCGCCGGCGAGGCGAACTTCAGCGACCACGGCGCCAACCGACTCGGTGCGTCGGCGCTGATGCAGGGTCTGGCCGACGGCTACTTCGTCCTGCCCGCCACGATCAGCAACTACCTGGCGCCGCTGCTCGGTACGAAGCCGGTCCCGACCGACCACCCCGAGTTCCAGGCGGCCGAGGCCGCCGCCCGCGACCGCTTCGCCGGCTACCTGTCGATCGGCGGCACCCGCTCGCCGGACTCGTTCCACATGGAGCTCGGCAAGATCATGCTCGAGCACTGCGGCATGGAGCGCACCAAGCAGAGCCTGGAGAAGGCCCTGTCGGAGATCCCCGGGCTGCACGCCGAGTTCCGCAAGGACCTCCGCGTCACCGGCGACGGCGAATCCACCAACCAGACCCTCGAGAAGGCGGGCCGGGTCGACGACTTCTTCGAGCTCGCCCAGGTGATGTGCCTCGACGCCCTCACCCGCGAGGAGTCCTGCGGCGGTCACTTCCGGGCCGAGCACCAGACCGACGAGGGCGAGGCCGAGCGCGACGACGAGAACTTCGCCCACGTCGCCGCCTGGGAGTGGACCGGCGACCCCGCCCAGCCCGCCCGCCACGTCGAGTCGCTCGAGTTCGACAACGTCCACCTCGCCGTCCGGAGCTACAAGTGAGCCGAGAACTCAATCTGACCCTGAAGGTCTGGCGCCAGGACGGCCCCGACGCCCCCGGTCGCTTCGACACGATCGCCGCCCCCGGCATCAACGACGAGATGTCGTTCCTCGAGATGCTCGACCTCGTCAACGAGCGTCTGATCGCCGAGGGTCAGGAGGCGATCGTCTTCGACCACGACTGCCGCGAGGGCATCTGCGGCACGTGCTCGTTGATGATCGACGGCCAGGCCCACGGCCCGCAGAAGGGCACCGCCACCTGCCAGCTCCACATGCGGAAGTTCGACGACGGCGCCGAGGTCACCATCGAGCCGTGGCGGGCGACCGCCTTCCCGGTCATCAAGGACCTGATGGTCGACCGGTCCGCCTTCGACCGCATCGTCGAGGCGGGCGGCTTCATCACGGCCGAGACCGGCGGCGCCCCCGA
This sequence comes from Acidimicrobiales bacterium, assembly GCA_012730075.1. Classification (GTDB taxonomy): domain Bacteria; phylum Actinomycetota; class Acidimicrobiia; order Acidimicrobiales; family Iamiaceae; genus Iamia. The sequence goes on from JAAYBP010000210.1 coordinate 3,162, forward strand.
CGCCAACATGACCCCGATCCCGAAGCCGGTCGCCGACTCGGCGATGGACGCGGCGGCGTGCATCGGGTGCGGCGCGTGCGTCGCCGCGTGCCCGAACTCGGCCGCCCAGCTGTTCACGTCGGCCAAGGTCGGCCACCTCAACCTCCTGCCCCAGGGCCAGGCCGAGCGCTACCAGCGCGTCGAGGCCATGGTCGACACGATGGAGGAGCTGTTCGGCTCCTGCACGAACCACGGCGAGTGCGAGGAGGCGTGTCCGAAGGAGATCTCGATCGACTTCATCGCGCTGATGAACAAGGACTACCTCGCCGCCAAGTTCAAGAACCGCAAGCTCCTCAGCCGCAAGTAGGGCCCGTGCCAGACGCCGGCGGCAGCTACGCCAACGGAGGGCGGGGAGAGTTGGTCAGACGGGGATGACGGCGATGTCGAGCCGGCTGGCCTCGACCAGCCGGTCGATGTCGTCGGGGTCGGAGGTGAGGATGCGGTCGCCCGGCCGGGCGACCGCGACCACCGCCGCGTCGACGGCATCGGCGGTGCCGGACCGAGCGAGGAGCAGCCCCGCCCGCCGTCCGAGCTGATCGTCGAGGGGGATGACCCCGACCATCGGGAGGGCGCGGGCGAGCAGGGCCTGCCTCCCCTCGCCACCCCGCCAGACCTGGGCGACGACCCCACCGTGGGTGAGCGGACGCGCGCCGGCTTCGAACGCGTTCTCCAAGCGGCGCCAGGTCGCCCGGTCACCGCGTTCGAGGCGGAGGAAGGCTCCCGCGTCGAGGACGAGGGTCATCCGGCCCGACGTCGAGTCGCTCGTCTCGCTCGCACCGCTGCCGCGGCTTCCAGGTCGCGCCGCTCCTGTTCGGCCAGCTCCTCGGGGGTGAAGGCGCCCTGCTCGGCCTGGTGCTCTGCGAGGAGATCACCGAGGAGCGCACGCGCGTCGTCGTCCTCCCGCCGGGCCGTGAGGGCCTCGTTGACCCAGGCGCTCACCGAGCTGGCCCGGCCGGCCGCCACCGCCGAGACGGCAGCCTGGTAGGCCTCCTCGTCCACGGTCACGGTGATCCGTCGCTTCTGCATACTCGGAGCATACTGCCGTCCTTCGCCCCGTCGTCGGGGTGATGCCGGTAGGTAGGTTCGGCGGGATGGGTGAGCGCAAGGGTGCGACCGGCCACACGCGGGCGGCGATCGAGGCCGCCACGGCCGGCCTGCCGTGGGAGGACCGTCGCGACTTCGACGACGCCATGCGGGGGTTCATCGCCCCGCTCGGCGACGCGTCGCACATCGACGGGCCGCTGCTGCCGGTGTGGGACGACGACGCGTTCGGCTTCATCACCGACGACGCCCCGTGCCCCGACACGGTGCACCCGAGCCTCTGGCGCCAGTCGCAGCTCTGCCGCAAGGGCGGCCTGTTCCAGGTGTGCGACCGGATGTACCAGGTGCGCAACGCCGACATCTCGAACCTGACGATCGTCGAGGGCGATACCGGCCTGATCGTGTTCGACCCGCTCATCTCCACCGAGACGGCCGCCGCGGCGATGGAGCTGTACTTCTCCCACCGCCCCCGCCGGCCGGTCGTCGCCGTCCTCTACTCCCACAGCCACATCGACCACTACGGCGGGGTCAAGGGCGTCGTGTCCGAGGAGGACGTGGCCGCCGGGCGGGTGCGGGTCATCGCCCCCGAGGGGTTCCTCGACGCGGCGATCAGCGAGAACGTCCTCGCCGGGTCGATCATGACCCGCCGGGCGATCTACATGTACGGGATCCTCCTGCCGCGCGACCCGCAGGGGAACGTCGGCATCGGCCTCGGCATGGCGACGTCGCGGGGCACCTCGACGCTGATCCCGCCGACCGAGACGATCACCGAGACCGGCGAGACGCTGGACATCGACGGGCTGACGTTCGAGTTCCTGCTCGCCCCCGACACCGAGGCGCCGTCGGAGATGCACTGGTTCATCCCCGAGCTGGGCGCCCTCACCGCGGCGGAGAACTGCTGCCACACCCTGCACAACACCTACACGATCCGGGGCGCGCCCATCCGGGACCCGCGGGCGTGGGCCCGGTACCTCGGCGAGACGATCGACCGCTGGGGCGACCGCACCGAGGTGATGTACGGGATGCACCACTGGCCGGCGTGGGGTCGGGACCGGGTGCTGGAGATGCTGCGGAAGGGGCGTTCCGCGTACGCGTTCATCAACGACGAGACGCTCCGCCTCGCCAACCACGGCCACGGTCCGGCCGAGATCGCCGAGCAGCTCGAGCTGCCCCCCGGCCTGGCGGCGCACTGGGCGGTCCGCGGCTACTACGGCTCGGTCAACCACAACGTCCGCGCCACCTACGTGAAGTACCTGGGCGCGTACGACGGCAACCCGGCCCACCTGCACGACCTTCCCCCGGAGGAGTCGGCGGTGCGCTACGTCGCGGCGATGGGCGGCCCCGACGCGGTGCTCGCCAGGGGACGGGAGGCGTTCGACGCGGGCGACTACCGCTGGGCCGCCCAGCTCGTCGACCACCTCGTGTTCGCCGATCCGACCAACCGGGCGGCCCGCGAGCTCCAGGCCGACACGCTCGAGCAGCTCGGCTACCAGTCGGAGTCGGCGACCTGGCGCAACGCCTACCTGACCGGGGCGGCCGAGCTGCGCGACGGGTCGCCCGACTTCGGCTCGCTGGGCGGCGGGACGGCGTCGCCCGACACGGTGCGCGCGATGCCCCTCGACCTGTTCTTCGGCTACCTGGCGGTGCGCTTCGACGGCAGCCGCGGCGCCACGCTCGCCCTGACGCTCGGGTTCGTGCTGACCGACACCGGCCAGCGGGTCCACGTCGAGGCGGTCGACGGCGGGCTCTTCGCCCGGATCGGCGCACCGATCGACGACGTCGACGCCACCGTCACGCTCACCCGGGCCGACCTCGACCGCTTCGTGCTCGGAGAGGCGACCCTCGACGAGGCGCTCGACGCCGGCGTGATCACGGTCGAGCCCGACGCCGCCCCCCTCCGGACGCTGCTCGACCACCTCGACACGTTCTCGATCTGGGCGCGTGTGATCGAGCCCTGACGCGCGCTCGACGGGCCTCGGCTGCGTCGGCAACGTGACCGCGTCGGCGTGGACGAGACGCGGTTCGTGCGCACCGGCCCGGTGAAGCTTCTCCACTGGTCAGGGTGCTGTGTCGACAGCAGCCATCGTGGCTGCCATCACGCTCTGCCCGGTGGAGGCTCAACCTCTACCTCACGGTGTTGCCGTCACCCCTTGAACTCACCATCGTTAGCGGTGCCTGCCGCGACGCGATCGCCTCGCTGCGACCCCGACCGCGACCGCCGCTATTGGTCCGGCCACCGCACATAGTGCCAACATCGGCGACATCACGTTGAGTAGCAAGACAAACAGTGCGCATACAGCGGTAAATGCAAGACCCACGTCCTGAAGTCTCACGACCCTCCGCCACATACGCGCTTCGCGCTCTCTCTTTGCATTTGGTTCGACCATGTGGGGTTTCGACCCTATAAGCCGTCTGTCGAGTATCCGGTGATCTCGCCTGACACAGTGTAGCCAGCGCCCGCCCAAATGCTGCCGGTACCGGTCACTCGCAGCCAGGAATGTTCCAGGTGGACCGTGGTCCGACGCAACAGCCACCATCTTGCGACGGAGGCTACCTCAGGTGCCAAGGCATCGGCCGCCATGAGCCGGGCTCGGCCTCCGCCCATCAACCGCGCTCCAAGAAAACCCGAAGCGGCCGAAAGTAGATCAAAAGCGAAGCTTGTCCCTGTCATTCGACCGGATGCCACAAGGTATGTCGATGGCGGGTCCCTGCACGATCCCGTCGCCGTCGACGGAGTAGGTCCGGTCCTCGAAGCGGCCGACCACCGCCTCGACGAACGCAGCGATGCTCGGCCATGCAACCGGGTGCGCTCGCGGACGGGCCACTACCCACCCACGGATCAGTCAGGAGAGCCGCTATTCTTACAGTCCCGGCTACCGCCGCAGATGCGCGACGACACGCGAGACGCCCCGCCGCACGGAGCGCGCCGCAGATGCTCCAAGGGTTGAGGCAGGAAGGTATGCCCGCAGGAACGACGTCGCATGAA
>JAAYBP010000211.1 GCA_012730075.1 Acidimicrobiales bacterium
CGCGGGGAGCCACCGACCGGTCCAGCCGACCGATGGACACCTGTCCAGGTAGGGTGGGCGCCGTCACCGTCGAAGGGGATCCACCATGCGAGTAGTCGTCGACTACGACCTGTGCGAGAGCAACGCCGTGTGCATGTCGATCGCTCCCGAGGTCTTCGAGGTGCGCGACGACGACTTCCTCTACGTGCTCCAGGAGAATCCGCCCGAGGACCTGCGAGCCAAGGTCGAGGAGGCCGTCGTCCGCTGTCCGAAGCAGGCGATCTCCATCGAGGACTGACCGTGGTCGGTAGGAGCGGGTGAACGGCCGCCCCCGACGGGCCCTGGTCGTCGGGGCGTCGCAGGCGGGACTGAGCGCGGCGCGCGCCCTGCGCCGCCTCGGCTTCGACGGTGAGCTCACCGTCGTCGGTGACGAGGAGCACCTCCCGTACGATCGACCCCCGCTCTCGAAGCAGGTGCTGGCGGGCGAGTGGCCGCCGGAGCGCACCGCCCTGCTCGGCGACGCCGACGCCGACCTCGACGTCACCTGGCGGCTCGGTCGGCGGGCCGCCGCGCTCGACGTCGAGCGGCGGACGGTCTCCCTCGACGACGGTGACGACGTGCCCTACGACGGGCTGGTGATCGCGTGCGGAGCCCGGCCACGGACGTTGCCCGGAACCGAGATCGTGGCGGGGGTGCACGCCCTGCGGACGCTCGACGACGCCGTCGCGGTTCGCGACGCCGTCGCCGGAGGCGCGCGGGTGCTCGTCGTAGGGGCCGGGTTCATCGGCGCCGAGGTGGCCGCCACCTGCCGGGAGGTCGGGGCCGAGGTGACGATGGTCGAGCCGCTCCCGGTCCCGCTCGGACGGGTGCTCGGCGAGGACGTGGGCCGGGTGGTGGCCGACGTCCACCGCGACCACGGCGTCGACCTCCGCACCGGCGTCGGGGTCGACCGCCTGGAGACCGCCGACGGGCGGGTGACCGGGGCGGTGCTGGCCGACGGTTCGACGGTCGCCTGCGACCTGGCGGTGGTGGGCATCGGCGTCGTGCCCGCGACCGGTTGGCTCGAGGGCTCCGGCCTGGCGCTCGACGACGGCGTGGTCGCCGACGCGACCTGTCGGGCCGGGCCGGGCGTGGTCGTCGCCGGCGACGTCGCCCGCTGGTACCACCGCCGCTACGGCGAGCACGTGCGCATCGAGCACTGGGACCACGCCATCGCCATGGGCGCCCACGCGGCGGCGACGCTGCTCGCCGGCGACGACGCCCTGCCGTTCGAGCCGGTCCCGTGGTTCTGGTCCGACCAGTACGACCGGAAGCTGATGCTCGCCGGGCGGGTGCAGGGCGCGGACGAGGTACGGGTGGTCGACGGGTCGCTAGACGAGCGGCGATTCGTCGCCCTCTACCGCCGGGGCGACGAGGTGGTGGCCGCGCTCGGGATGAACCGGCCGGCGCCGCTCGCCCGGTGGCGGGCCCGGCTGGCCGATCGGGTCGGCTGGGACGAGGCGATCACCGACTGAGGCCGGCGGCGGTCGCCCGGTGGGCTTCCGGGCCGGCGGTCGCTACCCGTAGGGTGCGGGACCGCATGACGCCCCTCGCCCTCGCCTGCCTCCTGGTCGCCGCCCCGTTCGCCCTGGTCAACTGGGTCGGGGTGGCCCGGGCCGACCGGCGCCTGGTGTACGTCGGCAAGCCCGTGGTGCTCGCTCTGTTCGTGGTGGCGGCGATCGCCCTCGATCCGGCGGAGGTCGACGGCACGGTGCGGGCCTGGTTCGTCGTCGGCCTCGTGCTGTCGCTGGCCGGCGACGTGTTCCTCATGCTGCCGACCGAGCGGAGCTACCCGGTCGAGCCCTTCCTGCTCGGCCTGGTCGCCTTCCTGCTCGGCCACGTCGCGTACATCGTCGGCCAGGTCGTCGATCACCGCTCGTGGCCGCTGACGATCGTCGGACTGATCGCGGTGGCGGCTGCCGGGTCCTGGCTCGGGCCGCGGATCGTCAGCCACGTGAAGGACGTCGACCGGCGCATGGTCGGGCCCGTGCTCGCGTACATCGGGGTGATCTCGACGATGGTGGTCACCGCGTTCGGGCGCGCCGTGGTGATCGGCATCATCGGCGCACTGCTGTTCTTCACCTCGGACGGGATCCTCGCCTGGAACCGCTTCGTGAAGGCCGACCGCCGGATGCAGATCGCGGTGATGGTCACCTACCACCTGGGCCAGCTCGGTCTGCTGCTGTCGCTGCTGGGTTGAAGCCGATGGGGGCCGACGCGCCGAACCCGGGCTCGCGGTCGCGGGCGGGGTCCACGACCCGGCGCCGGGTCGTCGCCGGCCTGCTCGCCTGGGTGGCGGCCGGGTCGGCGGCGTGCGGGCGACCGGCGGTGCTCGACTCCGAGGCGGTCGAGGCCCGCATCCGGGCCCGGGTCGAGGACGCCCACCCGGTCGAGGTCGAGGCGGTCGACTGCCCCGACGAGATCCCGGTCGAGGATGGAGGACGGTTCCGCTGCACCGTCACGATCGACGCCGGATCGGACGGCGGCGCCGGATCCGGATCCGACGCCGGTCACGAGGTGGTGGAACTGGTCGTCGAGGTGCGCCAGGTCGACGGGGACGGTCGCCTCGACGTGACGCCGACGGCAGCCCTCCTCGTGGCCGCCGAGGTCGAGACCGACATCGTCGACGTGCTGGCCGACCGCTTCGAGCGCGAGGACGCCACCGTCGACTGCCCGGGGCCGGAGGTGCGGGTCGAGCCACCCGATGCCACCTTCGAGTGCGAGGCACGCGACGGCGACGACGTCCGCACCGTGGTCGTCCGGGTCCGCGATGAGCGGGGCGGGCTGACCTACTCGCTCGGCTGAGCGGGCGGTCCGGCGGAGCGGGCGGTCCGGCGGAGCGGCTCGCGGGAGTGGCCCGCCGGGCCTAGCGGGAGAGCGCCAGGGCGAGGGCGGCGCCTTCGGCCTCGCGGAGGAGCACCCCGGCCCGCATCCGCTCCCGGTGCTGATCGAGCGTCGGGCCGGCCTGGGGGACGGGGTGCTCGGCCAGGAAGCCGTCGATGGCGGCGGCGGTGGCCGGGTCGGTGACGGTGCGGATGCCCTCGAGCATGCGGTCGATGCCCCTGGACGGGAAGCAGTCGAGCAGGTCGTCCCACGAGCGGGCCATGAACTCCCAGACCCGCCCGGTGTGGTCGCGGCTCCCGAGGGCCCGCCGCAGGACGAAGGGGGCATCCTGGCTGCGGACCTCGTCGGTGACGGTCATGGCGAGGAAGACGTCGACCTCGTCGGCGCCGGGGAAGTCGGCCAGCGCGCCCTGATACCGCAGGCGCTCCTGCGGGGTGGCACCCGGATCCGCGGCGCGGCGGCGGAAGTCGGCGAAGCGCTCGGCGTCGCCGTGGGCGGCGGCGACCCGCACCGCGGCGTCGAGCAGGTCGGCGTCGACGGCGTCGGGGTCGGCGTCGGCCCGTTCGAGCAGTCGGGCCGCGTGCTCGGCGATCTCCGGGTCGCGCCCGAGCGTGCCCATGGCGGCGAACAGTGCGCCGCGCCGGGCGGTGGTGCGGGCCGACTCGTCGTCGCCCGGCGCCAGACCGGTGCGGAGGAGGGCCGGGCCGACGAGGGCGCGCACGAACGCCTCGACGTCGGGCCGGGCCTCGTCGTCGAGGAGGCGCCCGAGGCTGCCGAGCACGCCGATCACCCGCTGCCAGACCGAGAGGTCCTGCTCGTCCGCGTACGTGCGCAGAAGGGCGAGCAGATCACCGACGCGGCTGGTGCCCGCGACGAGCGAGGCCCAGGCGTCGTCGACGAGGCCGTAGCGCTCGATCGGGGCCAGCCCGGTCGCCCGCCCGAGTGCGGCGCGCCCGGCGGCGTCGTAGCGCACCCGGAAGAAGCCGCTCCCGCCGCTGTTGGCGAGCACCCAGGTCGAGCCGGCGTCGAGCGCCACGTCGGTGCCGGGCCCTTCGAGGAGGACGCGCTCGACCCGCTCGGCGGAGGCGGCGCTCCCCCCGTCGGTGGGATCCGAGGTGGGGTCGGTGCCGATGCGGAGCAGGACCGGCACCGCCCAGGTCGTGTCGTCGGGGGTGTCGTCGTCGGTGCGGTAGAGGAAGCGCTGCTGGCCGAGCCGGAGGCGGTCGTCGGCGACCCGTTCGACGCTGACCTCCGGGTGGCCGCCCTGGTAGATCCAGGAGTCCATGATGCGGCGGACCGGCTCGCCGGTGGCCTCCTCGATGGCATCCCACAGGTCGGTCGTGCGCGTGTTCCCGTAGGCGTGGCGCGAGATGTAGAGGCGGATGCCGTCGCGGAAGCGGTCCTCGCCGAGGTACTGCTCGAGCATCCGGACGACGGCCGCGCCCTTCTCGTAGGTGAGGATGTCGAACATGCCCTCGGCGTCGGCGGGCGAGACGACCTCGAACTCGATCGGGCGGGTCGACCGGAGGGCGTCGGTGTCGTAGGCCGCGGTGCGGCTGATGCCGAAGTCGGTCCAGCGGTCCCACTCGGGTCGGAAGGCGTCGGTGCAGCGCATCTCCATGAACGTGGCGAACGCCTCGTTGAGCCAGATGCCCTCCCACCAGCTCATGGTGACGAGGTCGCCGAACCACATGTGGGCGATCTCGTGGTGGATGACGTCGGCGACGCGCTGGAGCTCGGGCTGGGTCGCGCGGTCGGGGTCGACGAGCAGGAGCGCCTCGCGGAACGTGACGCAGCCGAGGTTCTCCATGGCGCCGAACGCGAAGTCGGGCACGGCGATCAGGTCGAGCTTGTCGGCGGGGTAGTCGACGCCGAAGTACTCCGTGAAGTGGCGGAGGGCGAAGGCGCCGGACTCCAGGGCGAAGGCGGTGAGGTGCTCCTGGCCGGGGCGGTGGACGACGCGGAGCTCGACGCCGTCGACGTCGACCGGGTCGGTGGCGGTGAGCGGCCCGACGACGAAGGCGAGCAGGTAGGTCGACATGACCATCGTGTCGGCGAAGCGGACGCGGCGGGTGCCGTCGGGGAGGTCCTCGGTGGCGGCCTCGGCGGCGTTGCTGACGGCGAAGAGGCCGCGGGGGACGTCGATCGCCACCGCGAACACGGCCTTCATGTCGGGCTCGTCCCAGCAGGGGAACGCCCGGCGGGCGTCGGTGGCCTCGAACTGGGTGGTGGCGATGGTGCGGGATCGGCCGTGGTCGTCGGTGAAGGTCGACCGGTAGAAGCCGTGGAGCTTGTCGTTGAGGACGCCGGCGAAGGTCAGGTGCACCGTCGCCGGGCCCGGTCCGAGGGGGGCGTCGAGGGTGAGCGTCGCCCGCTCGGTGTCGTCGTCGAGCGCCACGGTGGCCGGGTGGCGCTCGCCGTCGCGTTCGACGGTCGTCTCGTCGATCGTCAGCTCGATGGAGTTGAGGACGATCTCGGTGACCGTCTCGACCACCTCGACCTCGATCGACACGGTGCCGGCGAAGGTGGCGGCGTCGAGATCGGGGACCAGGTGGAGGTCGTAGCGGCGGGGGAGGACCGTTCGGGGCAGGCGGTAGGCGTCGTGCTCGCTCATCGCGGGCGACCCTACCGGTCGTCCTGACCGGCGGGGTCGGCGTGGTTCGCCGCCGGGCGACACCGGGCCCGGGGCCGGGTGTCGGCGCCGGGAGCCGGGTGGCTACCAGCCGCGGAACTGCGTGTCGCGACGCTCGACGAACGCGGCGATGCCCTCCTGGGCGTCCTCGGTGTGCATGGCGAGCTCCTGGGCGACGGCCTCGTCGGCGAAGGCCCCGGCCCGGTCGCTCTCCAGTGAGCGGTTGACGAGCCACTTCGTGAGGGCGAGGGCCCGGGTGGGGCCCGTGGCGAGTCGGGTGGCCCACTCGGCTGCGGTCGCTTCGAGGTCATCCGCGGGGACGACCCGGTTGACCAGGCCGATCCCGCGGGCGTCGGTCGCCGTCAGCTTGTCACCGAAGAACATCAGCTCCTTGGTGCGCTGCGGACCGATCAGCCGGGGGAGCAGGTAGGCGCCGCCGCCGTCGGGGACGATGCCGCGGCGGGCGAAGACCTCGATGAACGAGGCGGTGTCGGCGGCGAGGACGAGGTCGCACGCGAACGCGAGGTGGGCGCCGATGCCGGCGGCGGTGCCGTTCACGGCCGCGACGACGGGGACCTCGCAGTCGAGGACCGATGCGATCAGGCGCTGGGCGCCGTCGCGGATGAGGCGGGACACGTCGCCGACGGGGCGGTCGGGAGCGTCGCTGGGGCGGGGGTTGGCGGTGGCCGGCGCCGCCGTGGTCGACGGGGCCCGGAGGTCGGCGCCGGTGCAGAAGGCCCTGCCGGTCGCGGTGACGACCACCGCCCGCACGGCGACATCCGAGGAGGCCGTGGCGAGCAGGTCGATCACCCGGTTGCGCTGGTCCGCGGTGATGGCGTTGCCGACCTCGGGTCGGTTCAGGGTGATCCAGGCGACGCCGTCGTCGACGCGGTGGCGCACCTGGTCCTCGAGGGGGCTGTCATCGGCCATCGCCGCAGCGTAGGAGGAAGCCGACGGGGCGTCGGATCCGTCGGGCTGGGTCCGGGGCGGGGCGGGACCGCGGATCAGTGGCGATCGACGGTGGCGACGACGATCCGACCGGGCCCGGGGTGGGCGCCGGGGACGAACCAGGTGCTGCCGCTGCCGGCGAGGATCGGCGTCTCGCCGGTGGCGTCGCCGATACGGTCGCGCCACTCCGCCAGGCGGGGCTCGACGCGGAGCGCGGCGGGCTCGAGGTCGTTCGGTCCGTCGACGGTCGGTCCGCCGAGGTCGTCCCACGCTCCGTAGACCGCCGGGGTCGAGCACCCGAACGGAGGCACCGCCAGGGTGAAGATGCGGGTGATCACCGTGAGGGGGGTGATCTCCTCCCCGATCCCGGTCACCCTCGCCCGGCCGCCGTGGAGGCAGAACGGGACGTCGGCCCCGAGGCCCGCCGCCACGTCGACGTCGTCGATTCCGGCCCACCGGAGCACCGCGGCGGCGTCGGTCGACCCGCCGCCGAGACCGCCCCCCGCAGGGATGCGCTTGTGTAGGTGCACCGATGCCGTGCGGCCGATCGCCCTCAACGCCCGGCGTACGAGGTTGTCGTCGCCGGCGGTCACGGGCAGGCCACCCGCCGCGCCGGTGATCGTCAGGTCGTCACCATCGCCGAAGGTGAGCGTGTCGCCGAGGTCGATCGAGGTCATCTCGGCGTCGATCAGGTGCAGGCCGTCCGCCCGGACGCCGACGACCTTCAACGAGACGGTCAGCTTCGCCGGGGCGAACACCTCGACGCCGCCCGGCGCCGGGGCGGGCGGCGTCGTCGGGTCCGTCACCGGACCTCCGGCGTCGGGCGGCCGTGCCCGCGCACCCTGTCGGCCGCTTCGGGGCGGGCGGTGGTCGAGCGGGCCGGGTCGGCGCGGACCGGGTCCGTACCGGTCGTGCCCGAGAGCGGGTCGTCCTCGTCGTCGACGATCGGCCGGGCTGGCGACATGGGGACAGTGTGGCCGCCTCCAGCGCGTTGGCGCCGAACGCGGCCTGGGAGGTGCCGGGCCGCGTCCGATTCGCGCGTTGCCCTCGGGATCCATGCCGGGGGACGTCCGACCCGGCCGTACCCTCGGGATCCATGCCGTCTCGTGCCGTCGATGTCGTGGTGTTCGACCTCGGTGGGGTGATCCTGGATCTCGCCGGGCTCCGCGCCTTCCTCGACCGTCACGACCTCGACCTCGCCACGTTCTTCGCCCGGGCACTCGGTTCGGGGGCCCACGCCGAGTTCGAGCGGGGCGCGCTCGACACCGACGCCTACGTCGACGCCTTCCTCACCGAGGCCGGGCTCGATCTCGAACCCGCCGCGTTCCTCGCCGAGTTCGTCGACTGGCCCGGAGACCTGCTGCCCGGTGCGGCCGACCTCGTCGCCGACGTCCGCGCCGCCGGCCTGGTCACGGCGACGCTGTCGAACACCAACGCGGTGCATTGGTCGGCGCCGTTCTGCGTGACGACGGTGCTGCCGATGTTCGATCGTCACTTCCCCTCGTACCAGCTCGGGTTGGCCAAGCCCGATCCGGCGATCTTCCGCCGGGTGGTCGACGAGCTCGGCGTCGCGCCCGGCCGCGTGGCGTTCTTCGACGACAACCTGGTGAACGCCGAGGCCGCCACGTCGGTCGGCCTGCGCGGCCACCAGGTCGACGGTCCCGAGGCCGTGCGCGCGGTGCTGAGGTCGCTGGACGTCCTGACCGGGCGGTGAGGCGGCGCCCGGGGCGTCACTCGCGTCGATGGTGGGGCCTGCGGAGTGTTGCTCGCGCCGATGGCGCCCCGCCGGCGGCCCTGGTGCCATCGGTGGAGCTGCCGCCCTCCGCGACGACGTTCCCACCAGCCGTGAACCCCCGATCCCCACCCATCGATCTCCGCGCCCTATCCGTGGCGATTCGCCGTCGATTCGCCACGGATAGGGGCCAGAAATCGGGGTGGCGGTCTGGTGGTGCGACGGCGGGCCGCGCCAGCACGACGGGCGGCGCGGCTTCGGGTTTGAGACTGGTGGGGGCGTGTGACACTGCAGCGCACGGCACCCGGAGGGGTGACGGATCGTCAACCGGCGGCACCCCCGGCCGCGGGAGTGACCGCTGACCCGCTCCGACCCAGGAGCCGACCTTGTCCGTCCCCCCACCCGACGACGGACCGTCCGAGCCTCGCTCGGGCGGTTCCAACCCTGCATCCGACGGTTCCACCCCTCCTCCCTACGACGCCCGCGACCCCGCCCACGCGACCGAGGCGGGCGGGACGGAGGGTGCGGGCGGTACGGATGGTGACGGCGGCCCAGCTCGGCGCGGTTGGCGACACGACGGCGACTACCACGGCCCGCCGGACGAATCGGTCCACCGGCGCATCGCCGACCGCCTCGCGCCCGGGCGGCCGGAGCCGTTCCGCGACCCGCGCATGTTCCGGAACCGGATGGCCTCGGGCCTGAGATCCGGCGAGCGCCTCGTCATCCAGGTGGAGCGCGACGACCTGTTCGCCCGACTGCGCGAGCTCGACGCCGAGGCGATCGCGATCGCCGAGGAGCGGATCGATGTGCGCCACCGCCTGGTCGAGACGCGCGAGACGCTCTGGCCCGAGGTGCCGAAGCAACGATGCCGCCGTCCCCCCGCGATCGGCCTCCCCCTGCTCCCGGCGGCCGCGCCCCGTGCCGAACCCGTGCGCGGCTGGAAGCTCCGCCACGCCTGCCTCGTCGTGCTGAAGCGCCACGGGCCCCTGTCGCTCATCGACATCCACTCGTGGTTGCACCGCTACGGGTACCGGGTCGCCGGCGCCCACCCGGTCAAGGTGCTCGGCGACGCCCTCGGCTACGAGCACGACGCCGGTCGAGCCCGACGAGTCTCCCGTGGCGTCTACGAGCTGAACCTCGAATCCGACGACGTGCGTTCCGACCTCGACTTCCTCGGCAGCCCGCCCCAGGGGTCGCCGCCCCCGACCGACCCCCCGTTCCCGACCGACCCCCCGCCGACGCCGGGTCCGCCCGGCGGCCCACGGTACGATCCACCGTCGGGCCCGATCCTCACCCGCCTCCTGGGTCGAGGCGGTCACCCCGTACCGCCCGCGTGCGACGAGCCCCGAGGCGTCGATCCCCTCCTCGATCCACCGTTCGACCCGAACACTCCCGGCTCGCCGTCGGACCCCGGCCCGTCACCCGATCCGGGCGCCCCACCCGATCCCGGGCCGCCCTCGGGCCCGCCACCGCCGTCAGGCCCGCCACCGCCGTCAGGCCCGCCACCGCCATCAGGCCCGCCACCGCCGTCAGAACGACCCCTCGCGGGAGAGCCGGTACCGCTCACCGGTCCGGTCCGAGCCGACGGCGCGCACGGTAACCCGCAGGTCCCCGTCATCGACGATGCACCGTTCCCCGACGGTGACGGTGGCTCGCCCCTCCCCTTCGACGACCGGCTGGCCCATGACCTCGCCGTCGTCGCGCTCGACGGTCATCTGGAGCACGATGCCCGCCGGCACCTCGATCGTCACCGCGATGGACCCCCGGCACAGGCCGGTCGACTCGCTGATCGGCAACACGAACACGTCGACGTCGTCCTCGGGCACGATCGTCGCCTCGATGCTGCCGGCCCGCTCGGTCAGGATCGCGGGGTCGTCGAGTCCGTCCGCCTCCGCCTCGCACCCGTTCTCGACGTCGCCGTCGTAGTCCGCGAACCCGTCGAGGCAGCGATCGCCGTCGGTGTTCGGCGCGATCGGCCCGAGCACGCCGTCGCGGCACGGCTGGAACGCCCGCGGCTCGCACGGCTCGGTCGTGGTCGTCGTCACCTCGGTCGTGGTCCCCCCGTCGGTGGTGGCTGCGTCCCCGTCGTCACCGGCGCGGCCGGCCAGCGCCACCCCGACCCCGACCAGGAGCAGCAGAAGGACCGCTCCCACCCCGGCGGCGGCCAGGGCGCGGTTGTGGCGCACGGCGTCGACCAGGCCGGTGAACGGTCGGGTGCCGGCCGGACCGCCGCGCAGCCGGGCGGCCGACGGACGCCGCTCCGGACGGGGGTCGAGCATCTCCCCGAGCAGGGTGCGTACGTCGGCGGGCAGTTCCCGCGGCACCTTCTCGATCCGACCCGAGGCCGCCCGGTGCATCAGGACACGGGGGTCGGTCGACGCGGGTCCGTAGGGTCCGTTCCCGGTCAGGGCGAACAGCAGCGTCGCCCCCAGCGAGAACACGTCGGCCGCGGCCGTGACCTCCTCGCCTCGGGCCTGCTCGGGCGCCATGAAGGCGGGGGTGCCGACGACCATCGACGTGGCGGTCAGGCCGAGCGTCTGGTCCGACGACCGGGCCACCCCGAAGTCCACGAGACAGGGCTCGCCCGCCGCCGAGAAGAGCACGTTCTCGGGCTTGATGTCGCGGTGCACCACCCCCTGCCGGTGGGCGGCGGCGAGGGCGTCGAGCAGGCGGCCGGCCAGGGGACCCGCCGCCTCCGGCGTCATCGGCCCGTCCCTCGACACCCGCTCGTGGAGGCTCCCGCCCGGCAGGTAGGGCATCACCAGCACCACGTCGTCACCGTCGTCGACCACGTCGAGCAGGCGGACGATGCCGGGATGGTCGAGCGACGCCAGCACCTCGGCCTCCCTGCGGATGCGACCCCGTGCCCGGGCGACCTCGTCGGGGGTGCCGTGCAGCGCCAGCCGCTTCAGCGCGACCTCGGTCCCGTCGGGGGCGCGGGCGAGGTCGACCACGCCCATGCCGCCCCGACCGAGGCGACGCACCACCGCGTAATCCATCCGCCGAACCCTACGGGCGGGCGACCGCGGCCGATCGCGCGCGACGGAGGAGGCCGGCACGGAGGTAGAGTTCGCAGCGTGACCCAGACGACCGAAGCCGCCGTGATCACCGAAGCCCTCTCCGTCATCGACCGGACGCTCGCCCAGTTCAGCTCGCGCGAGCTGGTCTCCTCCGCCGAGGTCTCCGACCTCCTGCTCGACCTCCGCCTGCTCCTGATGTCGGCCGAGGTGTCCGAGGCCACCGAGGGTGCCCCGATCTGATCCCACCGGCGGCCGGGCCCGCCGTCGGCGGTCCCGGCGTCGCGAGCGCCAGACCACCCGAGCGC
>JAAYBP010000212.1 GCA_012730075.1 Acidimicrobiales bacterium
CGCCGGGCTCGCCGCCGAGCGCGTCGACCTCCAGGCCGGTGTCGTCGGCCACCGCCGGCAGGCCGGTGGCGGCGACGAGCGCCCGCGCCTTGAGCCGGGCGTTGCCCTCCAGGTCGGGGGCGTCCTCCACCACGTCGGGCACGTCGGCGGGCCGGGCTACCAGGTCGACCGCCAACCCGGACGCTTCGAGGATCGACCGGATCTCCTCGACCTTGTGCGGGTTGGCCGTGGCGAGGACCAGCCGGAGCGTCACCGCGCCGCGGGCGGCTGGGCGACCGTCGCGGTCTGGATGGCCGCCAGTTCGCCGATCCCCTTCTCGGCCAGACCGAGGAGCGCATCGAGCGCGGCGCGGTCGTAGGGCTCGCCCTCCGCGGTGCCCTGCACCTCGACGAAGCGGTCGCCGGCCATCACCACGTTCATGTCGACCTCGGCGCGCACGTCCTCCTCGTAGGGCAGGTCGAGGCGGGCCTCCCCGTCGATGATCCCGACCGAGATGGCGGCGCACGTGGTCGTGATCGGGTGCCGCTCGATCGAACCGGCGACGACGAGTCGGGTCAGCGCGTCGTGGAGGGCGACCCATCCGCCGGTGATCGACGCGGTCCGCGTGCCGCCGTCGGCCTGGAGCACGTCGCAGTCGACGGTGACCGACCGCTCCCCCAGCGCCTTCATGTCGCACACCGCCCGCAGCGAACGGCCGATCAGGCGTTGGATCTCCTGCGTCCGGCCCGAGGGGCGCCCGTCCTTGACCTCCCGGCGGATCCGCTCGGCCGAGGCGCCGGGCAGCATCGAGTACTCGGCCGTGACCCAGCCCTTCCCCCGGCCGCGCATCCAACGCGGTACGTCGTCGTCGACCGACGCGGTGCAGAGCACCACGGTGCGGCCGAACCGCACGAGCGTCGAGCCGAGCGCGGCGTCGGTCCAGTCGCGCTCGAAGCTGACGGGGCGGAGGGCGTCGGGGGTGCGGCCGTCGGCGCGCATGGTGGAACCTCGGGTATCGGGAGAGAGGGCAGGGCGAGTGTTACATCTGGGGTCAGACCCCAGATGTAACACTCGTCAGTCCCAGCGGACGGCCTCGACGGCGGTGACCTCCGGACCCAGCAGGCGGGAGCCGAGGCGCCGGAACCACTCGACGTCGCCGGACGAGAGGAACCGGTGCGTCGGCGGACCGTCGGGGGCGCGCCGCTCCGGCCCGTCGGGACCGTCGAGGAGGCGGAGCACCTCGAACGCGGTCTCGTCGGCCGACGAGACGAGCACGACGTCGCGCCCCATGACGTCGCTGATCGTGCGGGCCAGGAACGGGTAGTGCGTGCAGCCGAGCAGGAGGGTGTCGACGTCAGCGTCGGCGAGGGGCGCGAGCAGCCGCTCGGCGAGGACGTGCACCTGCTCGCTGCGCAGCTCGTCCCGCTCGACGAACTCGACGAAGCCGGGACAGGCGGCGCACGTGAGCTCGACCGTCGCGCCGGTCGCGGCGACCGCCCGCTGGTACGCGCCGGACCCGATGGTCCCGATCGTCCCGATCACGCCGACGCGCCTCGACCGCGTCGCCTCCACCAGGGAGCGGGCGCCCGGCTCGATCACGCCGACGACCGGCACGCCCGCGGTGGTCCGCAGCTCGTCGAGCGCGGCGGCCGCCGCTGTGTTGCACGCGACCACGACGAGCTTGGCGTCCTCCTCCCCGACCAGGTGCCGGGTGATCTGGCGGGCGAAGCCGGCCACCTCCTCCTGCGGTCGGGGCCCGTACGGGTAGCGGCCCGTGTCGCCGACGTACACGACGTTCTCGTCGGGCAGCAGGTCGATGACCGCCCGGGCGACCGTCAGCCCGCCGAACCCGCTGTCGAAGAGGGCGATGGGGCGGTCGTCGGCCACCGCGGCACGTTAGGAGGCACGCGGCGGCGGGCCCGGGTTCAGCCGGCGAGCAGCCCGCAGTGCTCCCGGAGGGACGCCTCGATGACCTCACCCAGCTTCTCGGCCCCCTCGGGGTTCGGGTGCACGTGGTCCTCGCCGATCAGCACCGAGTTGGGCGCGGCACCGTCGGAGTCGTCGACCGCGTCACGCCACCCGGTCTCGATGTGCACGTCGGCGCGGTCGGCCAGCTCCTCGGCCCGCTCGTTGAAGGCCGCGGCGTCGTCCGCGCTGTACACGCCCTTGGTCGGGAGCAGCAGCCAGATCCCGCACTCGACGCCGCTGAGCAGCAGCATCATCTCGTCGACGGCGTCGCTGGTGTCCTCGCCCTGGAGCAGGTCGTTGTAACCGGTCAGGACCACGCCGATCGGCGGCGGATCGCCTCGACCGAACATCGGCTCGGCGAACTGGATGAGCTGGTCGGTGCGGAAGCCCGGGTGGGCCTCGATCTTGAGCCGCTCGGTCCAGTCGATGCGGTCCTCGATCTCCTTCGCCGACAGCGCGGTGACCGAGTCCCCGACGATCTCGACGCGGGTACCGCGCCGGATGTTGCCGATCACGATCCAGGTGGCGAGACCCGCCGCCACCACGAGCAGCGCCACGAGGGCGATGACGTTGCGACGACGGCGGCGTCGGGCATCGGTCGCCGCGGCCGGTCGGCCCACGCTCGGATGCGGGTTCAGTCCCGGCGGGCGCGGCCCGGTTGGCGGGCGCGGCCCGGTCGGTGGGGTGGTCGGCGCCGGGGTCATCGGGAGGGGGCGAGGGCGGAGGCGTGAGCGCGGATCGGCAGGAGGCGGGGTGAAGGCGGGCGTCAGGCGACGACGATGCCGCCGTCGCAGGTGATCACGTCGCCGACGACGAACGCTCCCGCCCGCGACGCCAGGAACAGCGCGGTGCCGGCGATGTCCTCGGGCGTACCGACCCGGCCCCGGGGCATCGTCCGCCCGAGGGCGTCCCAGTCGGTGCCCTCGACGTCGCCACCGGTGCCGACGCCGGTGCTCAGCATCCAGGTCGGGAACGGACCGGGGGCGATGGCGTTGGCCACGACGTTCCGCTTCACGAGGCGGGCGGCCATCTGCCGGGTGAGGGCGTGGACCGCCGCCTTCGACGGGCCGTAGGACCAGGTGTCGAACGACGGGGTGCGGATGCCGTCGACCGACCCGATGTTGATCACCCGCGCCGGGTCGTCGGCCGTGCCCGCCGCCTCGAGCTTCGGCAGCAGGCGCTGGGTCAGGAAGAACACGCCCTTGACGTTGGTGTCCATCACCTTGTCCCAGCCGACCTCCGGGAACTCCTCGATCGACGCCCCCCACGACGCGCCGGCGTTGTTCACCAGCACGTCGAGCTTCGGCACGTCCGCCAGGGCGGCGGCCAGGGCGTCGATGCCCTCGATCGTCGACAGGTCGGCCGGCGCCGACGTGCACGGCGCGTCGTAGGTCTCGGCCAGGCGGGCGGCGGTGGCGTCGCACACGTCGGCCTTGCGGGAGCTGATGTAGACGGTGGCGCCGTTGGCGAGGAACCCGGCTGCGATCATCTCGCCGATGCCCCGGGACCCCCCGGTGACGAGCACGGTCTTGCCCTCGACCGAGAAGAGGTCCGACACCGACAGGGAGGGGGTGGTCATGGCCCACGGCCTATCAGATCGACCGGAGCCGGAGGCGCCGTCCCGGTCGGTCGGTCGGTCAGCCGGATCAGAAGTAGATGATCGACTCGGCCTTGGCCTCGGCCTCGTCGAGGTCGTCGGTGTAGGCGCCGGTCGACAGGTACTTCCAACCGCCGTCGCACACGATGAACACGACCGTGCCCTCGTCGATGCGCTCGGCGACCTTCGCCGCGCCGGCGAGGGCGGCGCCCGAAGAGATGCCGGCGAACACCCCGGCCTCGGCGACGAGGCGGCGGGTCCACTCGAGCGACTCGCGGGGGCGGACGATGCGCTTGCCGTCGAGCAGGTCGAGCCCGCCCCACTTCTCGAACACGGGCGGGATGTAGCCGTCGTCGAGGTTCCGCAACCCCTCGACCAGCTCACCGGCGGGCGGCTCGACCGCGTAGATCTTCACCTCGGGCTTCTGCTCGCGCAGGTAGGTGCCCACGCCCATCAGGGTGCCGCTGGTGCCGAGCCCGGCGACGAAGTGGGTGATCTCGGGGACGTCGCGGAGGATCTCCGGACCGGTCGTCTCGTAGTGGGCGCGCGGGTTGGCCTCGTTGCCGTACTGGTAGAGGAAGACCCAGTCGGGGTGCTCGTCGGCGAGGGCCTGGGCCCGCCGCACCGCCCCGTTCGAGCCCTCGGCGCCGGGAGAGAGGATGATCTCGGCGCCGAACACCTCGAGGAGCTGACGCCGCTCGATCGAGACGTTCTCGGGGAGGACGATCTTGAGGCGGTAGCCCTTCAGTCGCGCCAGCATGGCCAGGGCGATGCCGGTGTTGCCCGACGACGGCTCGATGATCGTGGCGCCGGGGGTGAGCGTGCCGTCGGCCTCGGCCTCGTCGATCATCTGGCGGGCGATGCGGTCCTTGACCGATCCGGCGGGGTTGCCGCCCTCCAGCTTGGCCAGGATCCGTACCCGCGGGTTGGGGCTGAGCTGGGAAACGTCGATGATCGGCGTCTCGCCGATGAGCTCGGAGATCGAGGAGTAGACGGCCACGGACGGCTCCGCTCGGTTCGTGGATCGGCCGACCGGTCTAAACCCGATCGGATCGCTCAAGAATCATAACCAGCCGAGCCCCCGAAACCCTTCCCCCGGCGTGTCGGATCTCCGTCAGGTCGCGGGGATGGATCCCTCCACCACCTGTTCCTCGCGCACGACGCGGCCGTCGAGCAGGAAGGACCGCACGACCGGGACCGGGTCTCGGAGGGACACGATCACGTAGTGCCAGCCTTCGAGGAGGGGGTTGTCGGCCTTGTCGACGTCGGTCGCCGACGGCCACGCCTCGGAGTGGGTGTGGGAGTGCATAACCCCGACCACGGCGAGGCCGAGCGGGTCGAGCCGGCGGTCGGCGGCGAGGAAGCCGTCGGGACCGATCGTGTAGGTGCGCGACGAGGCGTCGACGTTGCGCGTCGGGACCAGCACCTCCGCGGTGGCGAGCGGCAGACCGTCGGCGTCGGACCCGGGGAGCAACCGACCGCCGATCAGGCCGCACGCCTCGTCGGGGAAACCGCCGAGGGCGTGGGCCACCATCAGGTCGACGACGCCGGGGGCCACGGTGAGCACCCGGCGAGCGTACCGACCGCCCCCGGCCCGACCAGGCACGCGGGTTCCGGGCAGGCGGGTCCGGGCACGACGGTGATCCGTGCTCGGTTCGGGAGGCGGGGCCGGTAGCGTCGGACGGCCCATGGCCACCCGGAACGACGGCACGACCGTCATCGCCACCAACCGCGTCGCCCGCCGCGACTACGAGATCCTCGACACCTGGGAGGCCGGGGTCGTGCTGCGCGGCGCCGAGGTCAAGGCGCTCCGAGAGGCCAAGGTCCAGCTCGCCGACAGCTACGCCCGGCTGGTCGACGGCGAGGTGTGGGTGTTCGGCATCGGGATCACCGCCTACTCGCACGCGTCGACGCAGGTCCCGCCCGAGCCGCAGCGCGACCGCAAGCTGCTGCTGCACCGCCACCAGATCGACGTCATCCGCGACCGCCTCGCCCGGGAGCGCCTGTCCCTGGTGCCGCTCTCGATGTACTTCAAGGGCAGCCGGGTGAAGATCGAACTGGCCCTCGCCCGCGGGCGCAAGCAGGTCGACAAGCGTCAAGCGATCGCCCAACGGGAGGCCGACCTAGAAGCGCGCCGCGAGATGGCCCGCAGCGGCAAGCGCCGCTAGGTCCCGCCGCAACGTCGTTCCACCTCTCGGTGGCGAGCGCGAGGTCGGCGACCGTTTCGAGGCCCGCGAGGGACGCGGCACCGATCAGGAGAGTCTCGCCTCGGCGAGCGCGCGCCGCACGCGGGCGGCCACGTCCGCCGCGTCGACGGGAGCGGAGGTGTCGACCTCGACCACCGGCCCCAGGCCGAAGGGCTCGGTGAACTGGGCGAAGAACTCCTCGGGCACCGACGCCATGACGTGCACGGGATGATGGTCGGCTCGACGGGCTCGGGCCGCGAACCGCTCCGCCGCGACCTCCACCGGCACCCG
>JAAYBP010000020.1 GCA_012730075.1 Acidimicrobiales bacterium
CCGAGCAGCACGAGCCGACGGTCGCGGCGGGACAGGCCGGGACGGTTCCATATGTCGGCGAAGAGGTGGTCGACCGTGTAGCCGAAGAAGTCGCCCTCGCCGTCGCTGACCTCCCAGCCGTACACGTCGGCCATCGTCTCGAGGCCCACGCGTCGCTTGTCGGGATCGCTCTCCATCGTTCCTCCGGGTGGTCGGTCGACCGCCAGTGTGGTCGCCCGGCCCACCGGGCACGAGCGTCCCGTCTCCGGAGCGCTCCTGCTCGGTTCGCGGGTGGGCCGAGGGTCGGGCCGGAGGTGGACGCTCGGTCGCATTCTGGACTAGTGTCCAGAACCATGTCCAGAAGCGCCGTCGGCGGACCCGGCGTCGGATCGCGGGAACCGGTGCGGCGGCACCTGAGCGAGCGTCAGGCCGACACGGTCGAGCGGCTGACCGCGGCGGCGGTCGACGAGGTGCGCAACACCGGATACGACGGCCTGTCGGTGCGCAACGTCGCCCGGCGCGCCGGGGTCGCCCCCGCCACCGCCTACACGTACTTCGCGTCGAAGGACCACCTCGTCGCCGAGGTGTTCCGCCGCCGGCTCGAGGCCCAGGCGCCGACCGACCACGCGACCGAAGCCGATCCCGCCGACCGGGTCACCGCGGCGATCGGCGACATCGCCGAGGTCGTCGCCGGGGAGCCGGAGCTGGCCGCCGCCTGCACCCACGCCCTCCTCGCCGGCGACCCCGACGTCGCCCGCCTGCGGGGGATCATCGGCCTCGGGTTCCTGTCGCGCCTCACCGACGCGCTCGGCGACGACGCCGACGACGGCGTGGTCGACGCGCTCAACCTCGCCCTGTCGGGGGCGATGCTCCAGTCCGGCATGGGCGTGTTCGCCCACGCCGAGCTGGCCGACCGGATGCGACCGGTGGTCGCCCTCGTCCTGGGAGGTCGCCGATGACCAGCCGCACCACCGCCGCCGACGTCGCCGACGTGCCGCTCGACTACGACCCGTACGCGTACGAGATCCACGAGGACCCGTACCCGATCTACACACGGCTGCGGGCCGAGGCGCCGGTGTACCGCAACGAGGCGCACGGGTTCTGGGCGCTGTCGCGCCACGCGGACGTGATCGAGGCGTTCCGGGACTCCGACACCTACTCGTCGGCGGAGGGCGTGTCGCTCGACCCGGCGGCGTCGGGCCCGCACGCCCACCGCACGATGTCGTTCCTCGCCATGGACCCGCCACGCCACGGGCGCATGCGGGGCCTCGTGTCGCGCGGCTTCACGCCCCGGCGCGTCGCCGAGCTCGAACCCCGCATCCGCGAGATCGCCACCGGCTACCTCGACGAGGTGATCGGGCGGCGGGAGTTCGACTTCATCGCCGACCTCGCCGGCAAGCTGCCGATGGACGTGATCAGCGAGCTGGTGGGCGTCCCGGTCGCCGACCGCGCCGAGCTGCGCCGCCTGTCGGACCTGCTCGTGCACCGCGAGGAGGGCGTGACCGACGTGCCGCAGGCCGGGATGGAGGCGGCGCTGGTCCTCGCCGGCTACTACGCCGACATGATCGCGGAGCGCCGGAAGCGGCGCACCGACGACCTCACGTCCGCCCTGATCGACGTCGACGTCGACGGCGATCGCCTCGACGACGCCGACATCATCAGCTTCCTGTTCCTGATGGTGGTCGCCGGCAACGAGACGACCACCAAGCTGCTCGGCAACGCCTGGTACTGGGGGTGGCGTCACCCCGACGAGCGGGCCAAGCCGTTCGCCGATCCCGGCCGGGTGCCGGAGTGGGTCGAGGAGACGCTCCGGTTCGACACGTCGAGCCAGATGCTGGCCCGGGTGACCACCCGCGACGTCACGCTGCACGACGTCACCATCCCCGCCCGCGATCGGGTGCTGCTGCTCGTCGGGTCGGCCAACCGCGACGAGGACGTCTTCCCGCACGCCGACCGCTACGACGTCGGCCGCGACACCACCGACCTCGCCAGCTTCGGGTTCGGCCGTCACTTCTGCCTCGGCGCGTCGCTCGCCCGGCTCGAGGCCCGCGTGTGCCTGGAGGAGCTGGTCGCCCGCGTCGCCGACTACGACGTCGACCCCACCGGCATCGAGCGGGTCCACTCGGTCAACGTCCGGGGCCTCGCCGCCCTGCCGACGACCGTCACGGTGCGCTGATGCCCCGGTTCGACCCGCACCCCGACCGCCGCCCCGCGGCCGTCACCGGCGCGTCGTCGGGCATCGGCGCCGCGGTCGCCCGCGGCCTCGCCGCCGAGGGCCACCCGGTCGTGCTGGGAGCCCGCCGGGTCGACCGCTGCGAGGCCCTGGCCGACGAGCTGCGCGCCGAGGGCCACGAGGCCGCCGCCGTGCCGCTCGACCTGACCGACGACGTGTCGATCGCAAGCTTCGCCGAGCGCGCCGCCGCGGCCCATGGCCCGCTGGAGGTGCTCGTCAGCAACGCGGGCGACGTGTGGCCCCAGGCGGTCCACGCCACCGCCCCCGCCACCTTCGCCCGTCAGGTGCAGGTCAACCTGCTCGGCGCCCAGGCCCTCGTCCACGCGGTCGTGCCCGCGATGGTCGACCGCGGCCGCGGCGACGTCGCGCTCGTCACGTCCGACGTGGTCCGGGCGCCCCGTCCGCTCATGGGCGCCTACCTGACCGCCAAGCACGGCCTCGAGGGCATGGCCCGGGCGATGCAGATGGAGCTGGAGGGCACCGGCGTGCGCGTCGGCATGGTGCGCCCCGGCCCGTCGTCGACCGAGCAGGGCACCGGCTGGGACGACGACACGGTGAACGAGATCGTCGACGAGTGGAGCCGGTGGGGCCTGATCCGCCACGACGGCGCCCTGCGCCCCGACGACGTCGCCCGCGCCGTGGTGGCCATGGTCGGCCAGCCCCGGGGCACCCACCTGACCCTGATCGAGATCGAGCCCGAGGCCCCCGCGGCCCGCCGCACCCACGTCCCCGGAGGATCCCCATGACCGACACCCTGACCGGCCCGCCCATGGTCTCGGGCGACGACGGCGACACCGGCCACCTCGAGGAGCTGCGCCGCGACCCGATCGGCCTGATGGCCCGTGTCCGGGCGGAGTGCGGCGACGCCGGCCGCTTCCGCCTCGCCCACCAGGAGGTCGTGCTCCTCACCGGCGCCGAGGCCAACGAGGCGTTCTTCCGGGCGCCGGACGAGGACCTCGACCAGGCCGCCGCCTACCCGTTCATGACGCCGATCTTCGGTGAGGGGGTCGTGTTCGACGCCCCGCCCGAGCGACGCCGCGAGATGCTCCACAACCAGGCCCTGCGCGACAAGTACATGCGCGGCCACGCCCAGACGATCCAGCGCGAGGTCGAGCGCATGATCACGGGCTGGGACGACGAGGGAGAGATCGACCTCCTCGACTTCTTCGCCGAGCTGACGATCTACACGTCGTCGGCGTGCCTGATCGGCGCCCGCTTCCGCGAGCAGCTCGATGGTCGCTTCGCCGCGCTGTACCACGACCTCGAGCAGGGCACCGACGCCATCGCCTACGTCGACCCCTACGCCGACATCGAGAGCTTCCGCCGGCGCGACGAGGCGCGCGTCGGTCTGGTCGCCCTGGTGCAGGGGATCATGGACGAACGCGTCGCCGAGGGACCCCCGCCCGACGACGAGCGCGACCTGCTCGACGTGCTGATGTCGATCCGTGACCCCGACGGCACCCTGCGCTTCAGCGCGGACGAGGTCACCGGCATGTTCATCTCGATGATGTTCGCCGGGCACCACACCACGTCCGGCACCGCGGCGTGGACCCTGATCGAGCTGCTGCGCCACCCGGCCGAGATGGCGAAGGTCACCGCCGAGCTCGACGACCTGTTCGCCGACGGCAGCGACGTCAGCTACCAGGCGCTGCGCGAGATCCCGCACCTGGAGGCGGCGATCAAGGAGGCGCTGCGCCTGCACCCGCCCTTGATCCTCGTGCTGCGCAAGGCGACCCGCGATCTCGACCTGGCGGGCCACCGCATCGCCGAGGGCACGCTCGTCGGCGCGTCGCTGTCGGTGTCGAACCGGCTGCCGGAGTGCTTCGACGAGCCCGACTCCTTCGTCCCCGACCGCTACATCGCCCCGCGCGAGGACGACCTCGCCAACCCGTGGACGTGGATCCCGTTCGGGGCCGGCCGCCACCGCTGCGTCGGCGCCGCCTTCGCCCTGATGCAGCTCAAGGCGATCTTCTGCGTGCTGCTCCAGGACTGGGAGCTCGAGGCGGCCCAGCCGCCGGAGACCTACCGCAACGACCACTCGAAGATGGTCGTCCAGCTCGCCCAGCCGTGCGTGGCCCGCTACCGGCGGCGCCGGAGGGACGCCTGATGGGCTGGCGCGTCGTCGTCGACCGCGACCTGTGCCAGGGCCACGGCGTGTGCGAGTCCGAGGCGCCGGAGGTGTTCGAGGTGCCCAAGCGCGAGGTCGTCGTGCTCGCCGAGCGCCCCGGCGACGACCAGCGCGCGGCCGTCGAGGCGGCCGTGAAGTTCTGTCCCACCCACGCCCTCTCGATCGTCGAGGACTGAAGGAGACCCCCGTGAGCTACCCCCGTGCCGAGTTGGAGGAGATGGTCGAGCGGTGGCTCCAGGCCAACCGCGACGCCGAGGTCGCCGGTGACTGGAAGCCGATGGCCGAGCTGTACACGCCCGACGCCACCTACGGCTGGAACTACGGCGACCGCACCGAGTTCATGGCGGTCGGCCGCGACGAGATCCGCGAGCTCGCGCTCGGGGAGGAGATGGCCGGGCTCGACGGCTGGGAGTACCCCTACGAGGAGATCGTCATCGACGAGGCCAAGGGGATGGTCATCGGGTTCTGGCGCCAGATCG
>JAAYBP010000213.1 GCA_012730075.1 Acidimicrobiales bacterium
GCGCACGGGCCCATGATCACGCTGATCTGCGGCGTGACGCCGGACGCGACGACGTTCCGGTAGAAGATGCCGCCGTAGGACGCCAGGCTGACCGGCCCCTCCTGGATGCGGGCGCCGGCGCCGTCGTTGAGGCCGATGACCGGGGCGCCGACCTTGAGGGCGAGGTCCATCACCTTGTGGATCTTCTCGGCGAACACCTCGCCGAGGGCCCCGCCGAACAGCGTGAAGTCCTGGCTGAACACGAACACCTTGCGGCCGTCGATCGTGCCCCAGCCGGTGATCACGCCGTCGGTGTAGGGCCGCTCGGGGATGGCGAGGTTGCGGTGCCGGGCGAGCATGTCGAGCTCGTGGAACGACCCCTCGTCGAGGAGGTACTCGATGCGCTCGCGGGCGAGCATCTTGCCGCGGTCGTGCTGGCGCTTGACCGACCGCTCCGAGCCCGGCTGCCGGGCCTCCTCCTTCATCTTCGCCAGCTCGGCGACGCGCTCGGCCATGGGGTGGACGGTCATGGTCCGAACCTAGGCGCGGCCGTCGGGACCGGCCCAACGAGGCGACGCCCGGGCGACCCGCCGTTCCGTGGGCGGAAACCCGTCGTCGACGGCCGCCAGGCGCACACGGTTGGCGCCGCGACCCGGACGGGGCCGGCGTGACGCGACGGATCAGCGCATCGGTCGGTAGATGCACTGGCCGCCGCCGGACGCGTATAGGCCACCACCGGGTGACCAGACCCGGGCGTTCCAGCCGAACGTGCCGCCGGTCGACACCGGCGCGGCCCCGTCGCAGAGCAGCCAGGGCTCGCCGCCCGCGTGTCGGTGGAACGCGACGTTCAGGTCGAGCGTCGGGGCGGTGAAGGCGGGCTGGGTCCAGGCGTGGGGGCGGTGGGCGGCGGGCCAGCTCGGCAGGTCGACGAGGATCACCGACCGGGCGGCGTCGAGCCACGGATCGTCCCAGGTCTCGGTCGGCGTGAAGCGCAGCCACTCGCGGAACACCGCCGGCCGGGGCCCGTCGGGCGGCCAGTCGCGCTCGAAGTCGATGGGCTTGGCGTCGAGGTTGTCCCAGAACGCGAACGACGGTCCGTCGTCGGCGTCGGCGAACAGCTCGGCCAGCGTGGGGAGCCCGTCGGGGCCGGGGACGTCCGGGGCGACCGACTCGTCGTGCTCGAGGCCGTCACCGCCGGCGACGCTCCACACCAGCGCGGCGAGGACCGGACGGCCGTCCTGGGTGATCTGGACCCGGTGCGACGCCGCCGCCCGCCCCTCCTTCAGGGCGACGACCTCGATCTCGACCGGCTCGAAGCGGGCCACCCCGAGGTAGTGGCACGACAGGGCGACCGGCACCGGGTGGGACGAGGCGGCGGCCGCGGCCCGCAGCGCGATGGCGGCGACGTACCCGCCCATCGGTCCCCAGATCTCCCAGTCGGGCGAGACGAACGCCCGGTACCGCCCGTCGCCGATCGCCTCGACCGCGGTGTCGACCGCGAGATCACCCACGTCGGTCACGCTACGACCGCCGTCGCCGTCCCGCCGTCACGAATATCGCCCGTCGGGACGGTCGGCGGAACGGGCGGTACCGGCCGACCCACCGTTCCGTGGGCGGGAACCCGTCGTCGACGGCCGCCAAGCGCACACGGTTGGCGCGGCGCCGGCCCGCCGCCACGAATATCGCCCGTCCACGCGTGGGGCGGGGGTCCGTATCGTCGGGGCGATGGATCCCACCGAGCACCGGGCGGCGATCGCCGCCGAGGGCGGTCGCGTCGCCGCCCTGCCCGCCGACGCCCTCGACCGTCCCGTCGCCGCCTGCCCCGGCTGGGACGTCGCCCGCCTGATCGGCCACCTGGGCCGGGTGCACCGCTGGGCGGCGTCGTTCCTGGCCGACCCGGCGTCGGGCGGCGACGGCGGCGACCGGCCCCCGCGCGACGGGGGCGTCCTCCCCTGGTACGCCGAGAGCCTCGGCCTCCTGCTCGACGAGCTCGACCGCCACGACCCCGACGAACCGGCCGTGACCTTCGCCGGACCGGGCACCGCCGGGTTCTGGTTCCGCCGCCAGGCGCACGAGACCGCGGTGCACCGGTGGGACGCGGAGGCGGCGGTCGATCCCGCGACGGCGGCGCCGATCGACGCTCCCCTAGCCGCCGACGGCATCGACGAGTGGCTCGGCTTCTTCGTGCCCCGGTTCGTGGTCGACATGGGCGACGGCGTGCCGTCCGACCTGGTCGGGGCGACGCTCCACGTGCACTGCACCGACACCGAGGGCGAGTGGTTGCTCCGCCTCACCGACGGGGGGATCGAGGGCGAGCGGATCCACGCCAAGGGCGACGCCGCCCTGCGCGGCCCGGCGTCGGACGTCCTCCTCGCCGCCTGGCACCGACTCCCGCTCGAGGCCATCGACGTGGTCGGCGACCGCGACCGCGCCGTCGCCGTCCTCGACCTCGTCCACGTGCGCTGACGCCGACCCCTCCCCCTGCCCCTCCCCGAACCGGCGGGCGTTTCCCGCCCCCCCCACGGCGGGAATCGCGCGCCACTTCGGTAGGAGGACCCATGCGCGTCGCGGGGCCCGGGGCCGCGGGCGGGGGCGACGAGTACCGTCGGCGGGCGTGGACCTGCCGCTGACGCCGCCGGTGACGCCGATGCTGGCGAAGGCGAGCGCGGGCCTCCCCCCGGGTGTCGAGGGCGACCACTGGTTCGA
>JAAYBP010000214.1 GCA_012730075.1 Acidimicrobiales bacterium
CGGCCACGGCCAACGGCGTCGTTGCGGCCGCCGGCGACGGGGTAGCCCCGGCCACCGGCGCGGTGCGGACGTTCGAGGACGGGGAGGCGTCGCTCGACCGCACGAGGCGGCGCCGGCTCGCCCGCCGGGCGCGGAGGTTCGCGTCCACCACCGGCGCGGCGGCGGTCACCGCGGGCGTGAGCGCGGCCTGCCTCGGCTGGGTCAACGCCACCCTCGCCAACCGCATGTGGGAGCGCCGCGGCAAGCGCCACGACCTCGGCACGGGGGTGCTCGTCACCGCCGGGGCCATCCTCGCCTGGGACTTCATCTACTACCTGAACCACCGGCTGAGCCACGAGAGCCGCCTGATGTGGGCGATGCACGTGGTCCACCACTCGAGCGAGCACTACAACCTCTCGACCGCGCTGCGGCAACCGGTGGCCGACACGTTCACGCTGTCGATCCCCTACAGCGCCATGTGCCTGCTGGGCGTGCGGCCGTCCGTGCTGGAGACCGCCCGCGGCGTCAACCTGCTGTACCAGTACTGGATCCACACCGAGACGATCCCGAAGCTGGGCCGGTTCGAGGAGGTGTTCAACACCCCGTCGCACCACCGGGTGCACCACGGCAGCAACCGCCGCTACCTCGACCGCAACCACGGCAGCATCCTCATCATCTGGGACCGCCTGTTCGGCACGTTCCAGCGCGAGCTCGACGAGGAGCCGGTCGTCTACGGGCTGACCAAGAACATCGACACGTTCAACCTGGCCCGCATCGCCACCCACGAGCACGCCGACATCATCAGCGACGTCGCCGCGTCGGACAACTGGAGCGACCGCCTCGGCTTCGTGTTCCGCGGCCCCGGCTGGGCCTACGACCGCCACGCCCGCGCGCTCGCCGTTACATCTGGGGTCTGACCCCGGATGTAACAACGGGCTTCTGTTACATCCGGGGTCAGACCCCAGATGTAACGCTCAGGCGAGGCGGTGGAACTCGTCGCTGGCGAGGACGGCGGCGCGGACGGCCTGATCGCGGTGGCCCGCGGCGAGGCGGCCGGTCCAGAAGTCGCGCTCGGCGGCGCCGGGGCTCCGGCCCAGGACGTCGACGTACACGCCGACGACGAAGCGGCGGCGCGCCTCGGCGCCGTCGACGATCATGATGGCGACGGCCGACCGCGACCAGCGGCCCGAGCGCAGCCGCTCGGCCCACGGCTCGATCTCGGCGAGCGGCGGCCGGCGGCCGAGACCCCGGTCGTAGAGCAGGGCGACGAACACCGTCGGGTCGTTGTCGGCCTGGATGAACGCCTCCTGCGAGGCGGCCAGGCGTACCGTCACGTCTCCCGCGTCGAGCCCCGAGGCGAGCAGCCCTCGGCACCACGCGACCTCGGCGGCGCCCGGGTTCCGCAGGAGGATCCGGCCGTAGAGGTCGCGGCACACCCGGTCGCGGGCCTCGGCGGTGGCGACGACCATCGCGGTGAAGCGGCCGCGGGGCAGCCCGCCGTCGAGGCGGCCGGTCCAGTAGGCGAGGCCGGCGGCATCGGCGCCCCGGCCGAGGACCTGCCGGTACACGGCGTCGACGTAGCGGTCGGCGGCCGAGGCACCCGGCGTGGTGTCGACGCACGCGCCGGAGTGGTGGGAGTCGCATCCCCAGCCGCCCCACGCCACCGCCCCGTCGGTCGCGGTGCCGTCGCCGGTCGTCCAGACCATCAGCACGCCGTCGCGCCGCGCCTGGGCGACCTCGAGCGAGCCGTCGCCGTCCCAGTCGCCGACCGCGGGCGTGCCGACGGTCCACCCACCCGTGAGCTTGGGCCAGCCGTCGGGCGCGGCGCCGGTGCCGTCGTGGGCGGCGAGGGTGAAGTGCCCGTTGCCGGCGATGCTCTCGTGCCGGCCGTCGCCGTCGAGGTCGGCGATCGCGGGGGCGACGAAGAACGCGAGGTCGGCCGTCGCCTGCGGGGAGCCCGGGAGCGGCAGGCGGGTCGCCCCCTCCCACGCCGAGAGGGCGTCGTCGTTGGGGAGCTGGAGGTCGGAGACGAGCAGGTCGATCAGTCGGGTCAGCCCGGCGGTCGGCGCGGTGACGTCCGGATCGCCGTCGCCGTCGAGGTCGCCGACCGACGGGCCGCCGAACGCGGCGAACTGGGCGATCAGGTCGGAGGTGTTGCGCGCCGCGCCGAACACGCCGGCGTCCTCGCCGCCGAGCCCGGCGGACCAGAACATCGGGAGGTCACCCGCCGCCGTCGACCCGTAGGCCCCCTCACCGGCCGCGGTGAAGGCGTACACCGGTCCGGCCGCCGAGGCCACGACGACCTCCGGCCCGGGCGAGTCGGGCACCACGTCGGCGATCGCCGCGGGCATGGCGACGCCGTCGCCGATCGTCGGCAGCAGGTTGGTCGACGCCATCGCCACCTTCACCGGCCAGCCCGGCAGGTAGGCCTGGGCCGACGGGTGTCCCGC
>JAAYBP010000215.1 GCA_012730075.1 Acidimicrobiales bacterium
CGGTGGGCCCGGTGGGTCGCTGGTCCGGTGGGTCGGTGGCCCGGTCGCGCCGGTGCCCGGAGGGCGGCGCGGGCGCACAGTAGGACACGCCCGACCGCCCCGCGGCCGCCGCCCTCCCCCGTTCTGCGCGCGCCAGCGGCCACCCGTGACCACCCACGCGCCAAGAACCGCCTCGCCGGCCGGAGCGGCGGCCCGCCCGGGTGGGACCGGGTCAGCCGGCGCGCTCGTCGTGGGCGGGATCGTCGGTGGCGGCGGCGATCAGGTCGTTGCGGGCCCGGGCGACCCGGGAGCGGACGGTGCCCACCTCGACGCCCATCACCTCGGCCGCCTCGGCGTAGCGGAGCCCGAGCACCTGGGTGAGCACGAAGGCGTCACGCCGGCCCGGTTCGAGCCCGACGATCAGGGCATCGAGGTCGACGACTCCTCCCGCGTCGGGTTCACCCTCGGCGCGGGCGGCGTCGGGCTGGGCCGCCAGCCGGTCCCAGAGGCGTCGCCGCCGGGTGCGGCGGCGGATCACGTCGGCGGCGGTGCGACGGGCGATGGCGAGGAGCCACAGCCGCGCCGGAGCGTCGCCCCGGAAGCGGGCCAGGGCGGGGATCGCCCGCAGGTAGACCTCCTGAGCCACGTCCTCGGCGCTGTCCGGATCGACCAGGTGGGCGGCCAGGCGGCGCACGTCGGCCTGGGTGGCCCGCACGAACCCGGCCAGGCTGACCTCGTCGCCGTCGCGGGCGTCGAGCGCGAGGCGGGTCAGCGGGTCCATCGACAGATGGTGGCACGATCGCCCCCCGGCACCGCGACCCAGGCGCCAGCCGCACCCGCCACCACCCGCCCCGCCCCGTTCTTCGTCCCTCAGCGGACACCCGTGACCCCTCACGCGCCAAGAACGGCGACGGGCGCAGCGAGGCCCGTTCTTCGTCCCTCTGCGGCCAACCAGGACCGCTGACGCGCCAAGAACGGAGGAAGGCCCGACGCGGTGCGGCACGAGGAATCCGGGAACCTTTCGGCCGGTCGCGACGACTGGAACGGTCGTGCACTGCGATTCGATCCGCGAGGCGTACTCCGCCCGGCTCGACGGCGAGGACCCGCCGCCGGACACCGATCCCGCCGAGGTGGACGCCCACCTCGCCGCCTGTCCGGCCTGCCGGGGCTGGACCGAGGCGGCCGAGGCCCTCCATCCCCGCGCCCGGATCCGTGGCGTCGATGCGGTCGACGATCGCACCGAGGCGATCCTCGCCGGGGTCCCGCTCACCGCCCGGCCGATCGCCGCCCGCGAGGGCGTGCGCTACGCCCTGATGGCGGTCGCCCTCACCCAGCTGGTGCTGGCCGTGCCCGCCCTCCTCGCCCTGTCGACGCCGGGCGTCGAGGCCCACCTGAGCCGGGAGATGGGCGCGTTCGAGCTGGCGCTGGCCGTCGGCCTGCTCAGCGCCGCGTGGCGGCCCCGCCTGGCCCCCGGGCTGCTGCCGTTCGCGGCCGCCCTGGCCGCCACGGTGGTGTTCACCGCGGTGACCGACGTCGTCGGCGGATCGGCCGGCGCCGGCACCGAGGCCCATCACGTGCTCGATCTCGCCGGCGTCGCCCTCCTGTGGTTCCTGCCGGTCCGACCCCGCCGCCTCGGACGAGGCCCGGCCCGCGACGCTCACGCTCCGGCCCGGTCCGGGCGCGTCGCCCCCGCATGACCGGCACCCCCGCGCTCCCCTCCCGCCCGCACCGCCCCGCCACCCGGGCGGCGGTCGCGCTCGTCGCCGTGCTGCTCGCCGTGGGCTTCGGCCTCCTGTTCAGCGCCCGCCCGGCGGCCGCCCACGCCTCGCTGATCGGATCCGACCCCTCCGACGGTGCCCGCCTCGACACCAACCCGGACCGCGTCACGCTGACGTTCACCGAGAACGTGTCGTCCGGCCTCGGCGCGGTGCGGGTGCTCGACGCCAACGGCGACCGGGTCGACCGCGGCGACGTATCCGGCGCCGGCGCCGAGGTGTCGGTCGGCCTCGACGATCTCGACGACGGCCCCTACATCGTCGCCTGGCGGGTCGTGTCGGCCGACAGCCACCCGATCCACGGTTCGTTCACGTTCGTCGTCGGCGACGGCGAGCGACGGATCGACTCGGAGCTGGCCCGCCAGCTCCTCGGCGACGACGACAGCGGCCCGTGGAAGCTGGCCGGCACCGCCGCCCGCTACCTCGCCTACGGCGGCGTGCTCGTCGCCGTCGGGCTCGCCCTGTTCACCGCGTTCGTCCACGACGGGGGTCCGGAACGATCGCTCCTGCGCCGCATCGTGCGCGTCGCGGCGGGCATCGGGGCGGCCGGCCTGCTCCTGGAGCTACCACCCCGCGCCGCGCTGGCCACCGGCCTCGGCCCGGACTCGCTGTTCGAGGACGGCGTCGCCCGGCAACTCCTCGGCGACCGGGTCGGCATCACGATCGGCGTGATCCTCCTCGCCCTCCTGCTCCTCGCCGTCGAGGGCGGCCGCGACAAGGTGGTGGCGGTGCTGGCGGTCGTCGGCGTCAGCGTCGCGTTCGCCCTGAGCGGCCACACGGCCACGACCTCGCCCGCGGCCCTCTCGCTCGCGTCCGACTCCGCCCACGTCGCCGCCGCCGCGGCGTGGATCGGCGGCGTTGTCGGCTGCCTGGTGGTCGTCGTCCGCCGGCTCCGCCACGGCGGTTCGTCGGCCGCGGTGGTCGTGCGCTTCTCCGGGCTCGCCAGCGTCGCCCTCGTGGCGGTGGCCGTCGCCGGCCTCGCCCTCGGATGGAGCGAGGTCCGCTCGATGCAGGCCCTCGGCACCACCACCTACGGCCGGCTGCTGATGGTGAAGGTCGCGGTCGTCGGCGTGCTCGCCTTCATCGGCGCCTGGAACCGCTACCGGGTCGTGCCCGTCCTCGACGCCGACCTGGCCCGCACCGCGGGGGACGCCGGACACGACGACACCGCGGACGCCGGCCCCGGCGCCACCGGCGGACTCGACGCGGGCAGCGACCCCGCGACCGCCGATGGGGTCGATACCGGGCGCGCGCCCGCCGACGCCCAGACCGCCACGGACGACGCCACCGACGCCGCTCCCGAGGGCGACGACCCCGCCACCCTGTCGCCCACGGTGGCGCGCCACCTGCGCACCACCCTCGGGGCGGAGGCGGCCCTGATGGCGCTCGTCCTCCTGCTCACCGCGTTCCTCGTCGACGTGACCCCCGCCCGCTCGGCGGTCGCCGCCCCGTTCGCCGCGTCGGCACCGCTCGGCTCCGGCACCCTCGAGATCGACGTCGAACCGACGCGCGCCGGACCGACGACGATGCACATCTACGCCTACGACGAGACCGGCCAGCTCCGCGACCTCCCCGACGTCGAGCTGCGGTTCTCGCTGCCGGCGGCCGACGTCACCGGCCTGGTGCGCGTACCCGAGACCACCGGCACCGGGCACTGGACCTACCAGGGCGACGACCTGTCGGTCGGCGGGCTCTGGACCATCGAGTTCGTCGCCCGCCCCACCGTCTTCGACGAGGAGTCCGCCTCCTTCGAGGTCCAGATCCAACCCTGACCGCCACCGACGGGCCCGAGCGCCCCTCGCCCGACCGGTTCGCCAGCAACCCCAACCGATCCACCGCAAACCCCAACAAGGAGCACACGTGAAGACCCGCCACCGCCTCGCCCTCGGGCTCAGCACCGCCGGCCTCGCCGGTCTCGTCCTCGGGGCCGTCCCCGCCGGGGCGCACATCCACGCCGAACCCCACGAGGTGCCCGCCGGCGCCAGCTCGATCGTCTCGTTCACGACCGGACACGGCTGCGACGGCTCGCCGACGAACGAGATCCGCATCCGGATCCCCGAGCCGATCGTCAGCGCC
Organism: Acidimicrobiales bacterium; assembly: GCA_012730075.1. Classification (GTDB taxonomy): domain Bacteria; phylum Actinomycetota; class Acidimicrobiia; order Acidimicrobiales; family Iamiaceae; genus Iamia. The sequence continues at coordinate 3,831 of JAAYBP010000215.1, forward strand.
AGCCCGCAGTGGATGGCCGGGTGGGACGCGGAGAAGACGATGGAAGCCCTCGACGAGCCGGTCGAGCAGGCCCATGGCGATCCGCTGACCGAGCGGGTCGCCGAGATCACGTTCACCGCGCAGCCCGGCAACGAGCTGCCCGACGGCCAGCGCGGCGTGTACACGATCACCTTCACCGCCCCCGACACGCCCGGCGAGAGCCTGGTGTTCCCGGTCGTCCAGGGCTGCGTCGAGGGCGAGTCGGCGTGGATCGAGGAGACCGTCGAGGGCGAGGACGAGCCGGAGATGCCGGCGCCGATCGTGACCATCGGCGAGGCGAGCGGCGGCGGCCACGGCGAGGAGCCGGCCGACGACGGCGACACCGCGACCGCCGACGACGGCGAGGAGGCCCCGGCCACGACCGAGGCGGCCTCCGACGACGACGGTGACGACTCCGACGACGGCGGATCCGACGGCATGGCGATCGCCGCCCTCGCCCTCGGGGCGGTCGGCCTCGCCACCGGTGGCGCCGCCCTGGCCCAGACCCGCCGCAAGGACTGACCACCGACCGACCGGCACCACCGACCACCGCCTCGGCCCGAGCACCCCGCCGGGCCGAGGCGACCGGTGGGTGGACCCGACGCCCTCACCGTGCGCGGGGCGCTGGGCTACCGGCGATCGACCAGAGCGCGCTCGTAGTACGCGGGGATGTCGGCCGCGGGCCTACAGGCGCTCTAGCACGGCGGCGCAGGAGCTGACCTCCACGCCGCTGGAGTCGACCTCGAGGCTGGTGATCACGCCGTCCTCGACGATCGCCGCGTAGCGCTTCGAGCGGGAGCCGAGCCCGAACCCGCTCCCGTCCATCTCGAGGTCCATCGCCCGGGTGAACTCGCCGTTGCCGTCGGCGAGCATCAGGATCGAGTCGCCGACGTTCTGGTCGCGGGCCCACGCGTCCATGACGAACGGATCGTTGACCGCCACGCAGGCGATGCGGTCGACGCCCTTGTCCATCAGATCGCCGGCCTGCTCGACGAAGCCGGGCAGGTGGATGCGCGAGCACCCGGGGGTGAAGGCACCCGGGACGGCGAAGAGGACGACCCGGCCGGTGCCCAGGACCTCGCCGGTGCGCACCTTCTGGGGGCCCTCCGCACCCATCGTGTGGAGCTCGACGTCGGGGATCTGATCACCGGTGGTTGCCATGGCCGCACCCTAGGAGGTGGTCGGGCGACGCCGGTGCGGTCGACCCCGACCGCCTCGACCACCCGACGGCCGGCCACCACGAGGCCCGGCGCGCGCCAGACTGCACCGGTGCGCCTCGGTGACGACCTGTACGTGGACGTGGACGACGACGGCACGGTCCGCGTCGGCTGGGGCGAGCCGGACTGGTTCGGGCCCGGCCACCCGACCCGGCCCGCCGCGGTCGGGGCGGCGACCGAGCGCACCGACGACCTGGGCGTGGCGACCGAGGTGGCGGTCACCGAGGGCGACGTCGTGTGCTCGGTGCGCGCCTACCGAGACCGGCGTCTGGTCGTGTTCCGCATCGAGGCGCGCACCGCGGTCGACGACCTCGCGACCGGTGCGTTCGACCAGCCGTCGGTCGGATGGCCGGTGTTCACGCCCGCCGACCGGGTCGACGGCGGCGCGCCCGACGGCCTGGCCGCGCTGGCGTTCCAGCACTGCGAGTTCGGGCTGCCCGCCGTCGTCGGACCCGCCCTCGACGGCTTCTTCCTGCTCCCCCACCGGCCTCCGACCGGGTGGCCGCTGGTGCTGCGGTCCGGCGACGGTCGGACGCTGCTGGTCGCCCCGCTCGACGAGTTCCACGAGCAGACGATCGGCCTGAACGGCGGGACGGTGCGGGCCGGTTGGCACGGAGACCTCGTCGGCGTGCCCGAGGGCTTCACCACCGAGCTGGCGGTGATCGGCGGCGACGACCCGCGCGCGTGCCTCGACGAGTGGGCGGCGGTCGTGCTGGGCCGGGCGGGCACCGTGCGCCCGGGTCGCTGGAGCGACGCCCTCGCCTCGAGGTTGTCGTACTGGACCGACAACGGCGCCGCCTACTGGTACCGGACCGAGCCGGGTCACGACGTCGCCGGCTCGGTGGTCGCCGCCGTCGACGAGCTGCGCGATCGGGGCGTGCCGCTCGGCGCGGTGCAGCTCGACTCGTGGTTCTATCCCCACGTCGACCTCCGACCGTTCGACACCGACGACTGGGTCGTACCGCCGAGCGCGATGGTCGCGTGGGAGGAGCGCGACGACGTCCTGCCCGACGGCATCGCCGACCTGCGCGGGCGCCTGGGGCGCCCGACGCTCGTCGCCCACATCCGGCACCTGGCGAGCGACGCGCCCGTCGCGGTCGCCGGCGGCGCCCCCACCGACGGCCCCTACGCGGTCGGCACGCCGGAGATCTACGCCCGCTGGCTCGACCAGTGCCTCGCCTGGGGGGTGGAGACGTTCGAACACGACTGGCTGGTCGAGGTGTTCTTCGGAGTGCGCTGGCTGCGAGAGCGGCCCGGCCGGGCCCGCGCCTGGCAGGAGGCGATCGACGCCGCCGCCCGCGACCGGGGCATCACGCTCCAGTGGTGCATGGGCACGCCGGCCGACTTCGCCCGCACCGCCACCCTCACCCAGGTCACGTCGGTGCGCACGTGCGGCGACCACGGCTACATCGCCACCGCGGGCCAGCTCTGGGCCTGGTTCTGCGTCACCAACGCCATCGCCCGGTCGCTCGGGCTCGCCCCGTTCAAGGACGTGTTCCGCACCGACCCCGACGTGGCGGGCGACGAGGGCGAGCCGGAGGCGCTGCTGTCGGTCCTGTCGACCGGGCCGGTCGGCCTCGGCGACCGGGTGGGGCGCACCGACGTCGACCTGGCCCTGCGCACCTGCCGGGCCGACGGCGTGCTGATCAAGCCCGACGTGCCGATCGCCGCGACCGGCGCGTCGATGCTCGCCAACGCCGCGTTCGTGCCCGCCCTGGTCGTCGCCGAGTGCTGGACCGACCACGCCGCCGGGCGCTGGACCTACGTGATGGCGTTCGACCCGCACCCCGGAGACGACACGGTCGAGGGCGAGATCCGTCTGGCCGACCTGGGCGAGGCGTCACCGACCACCGACCGGGTCGTGCTGTGGGACGCCCGCGCCGCCACCGCGACCGTGGTGCCCGCCGACCACGCCGTGCCCGTCTCCCTCGGGCGGGAGGAGTGGACCTACCTCGTGCTGGCGCCGGTGCTCGACGGCGACCTGGCGGTGATCGGCGACGTGTCGAAGCTGGTGCCGGCGGGCGACGCCCGGATCGGGGTCTCCCCCGTCGACGGCGGCGTCGAGGTCCTGGTGAAGGGCGCGGGCGAGACGGTGACCGTCACCGGCTGGGCGGCCACCGCGCCCACCGCCGACGGCCACCCCGTCGACCACGACCCGTCGACCGGCCTCTGGACCGTCCCGGTCGACGTCCCCTCCCGCGGCTGGGCCACCGTCACCCTCCACCCCTGAGGACCCGGTTGGTGCCAAACCCACACGAGGTGCCTGGAGCGTTGGCGGAAAGCGGGCGTCGTCGCTAGACGGATTCCTCGCTGCGCTCGGAACTTGCGGTGCCGTGCTTGCTGGGTCGGCCTCGCCTGTCGGCTCGGCCTCCAGGCACCTCGTGTGGTTCGGCGCGAAGTCAGTAGCCGTACCAGCCCATGGGGGACGGGTGGTAGGCGATCGCGGTCGAGGCGAACGTGTCGGGGGCGAGCGCCTCCAGGGTCTGGTCGGTCAGCAGCATCGGCCGGCCGGCGACCACCAGGACCCGCGACACGGTCGGCCGCGACGCGCGGTGGCACAGGAACCAGGTCCCGTCGCGTTCGCCCTCGGGCACGTATCGATCGATCCAGTCGCGACCGACGCTCCCGCACTCGTACCGGGGCCATTCGACCTCGGCCGGATCGGCATCGGCGCACCGGAGCACGACCGCGTCGCGCCCGATCACGTCGAGGATCTCGGGATCGGTGACCTCGACGACGGGGCACGGGGCCGCCACCTCGTTCGGGCGGCTCGCCTCGGGCACCGCCACCTCGGCGACCGCCCCGTCCCCGACCCCCAGCACGAGCGCGTGGTTGGGCCGGTCGTTCCCCGCCGCCCAGTTCTGGTCGGTCACACCCCACATCGCCAGCCCACGGTCGGGCCAGTAGGTGAAGGCGTGGTGGTCGTAGCCGACCGCGTCGGCCGCCCACGGACGCTCCCAGGTCGACAGGACGTGCGGCGCGTCGGCGTCGGACACGTCGAGCAGGTGGACCTGCACCCACGGCCGGCTCCGGCGGTCGTCGCCCGTCCCGACCGTGTCCGACCGCGACCCGACCATCAGGGCCCGGCCGTCCGGCAGCGGGTGGAAGTACCCGATCTGGCCGGGCACGGTGACCGAGCCGGCGCGGCGCGGCGCCGCCGGGTCGGTGACGTCGATGACGTGGACCTCCCGGCCGAACAGTCCGGTCGAGACGAGCACCCGGCCCTCGACGAAGCGCACGGCGGCGACGGCGCCCCGACCGCCGGCGAGGTCGTCGACCGATGCGACCGCGGTGAGCGAGCCGTCGCCGTCGGGGGTGAGCACGCTCAGGTCGACGGCGACCTCGCCGCCCTGGTCCCACGGGGTGCCCTCGGTGGTGACCACCGCCAGCGAGTCGCCGATCTCGCCGAAGGCGAACTGGCCGACGGTCGAACCGTCGACGACGCCGGTGCCCTCGTAGCCGGGCGCGGCGTCGGCGGCGAAGGAGAACTCGTGGATCGCGGTCTGCCAGTCGTCGAACTCGAGGCGGTCGCGATCGATCGGGTCGACCCACACCTCGGAGCTGATCGCGACCTTCTCGAGCCCGGCGTAGAGCGTCGTGCCGGGGGCGACGATCGAGGTGGCCTGCGGCTCGAACCGCCCGGTGCCGAGCGGGAAGGTCACCATCGAGGTCATGGCGACCCCGGCGAACGTGTCGGGGACGTACACCCGCTCGCACGGGACCAGCGGCTCGGGATCGCCGCCGTCGCGCCGCCAGTCGGGGATCCAGTCGGCCGCGGACGACGAGGCGACGGTGCGCCGGTTGCGCTCCAGGGCGATCGGCACCGATGCCGGCGTGGTCGGCATCACGAAGCCGAGGTCCGCGAGGTGCGAAGTGGTCACGAGGCGGATCTCGCCGCCGACGAGCCGCGCCGACACCAGCGAGCCCTCGATCCGGACCCGGTCGGTGACCTCGGGCGCGGTCGGGTCGGTGGCGTCGACGAACGTCGCGGTCAGGTACGAGGTCGACGCCCGCGTGGCCGAGGGGTCGCCCTCGACGGGCTCGGAGGTCTCGACCTCGGTCCCGAACACGACGACCCGGCCTTCGGCGACGAGCATCTCGCCGAC
>JAAYBP010000216.1 GCA_012730075.1 Acidimicrobiales bacterium
GGCTGCTGCTCGTAGGTGGGCTGGGGCGCGCCGCCGGCCGAACCGGGATCGGGCGCCCACCCCGGTGCAGGCGCTGCGGACGACGCGCGGCGGCGCTGGATCTCCGCGGCGAGCGCCGGGTGGCCGCCCATGGTCGTCCAGTCCGACAGCCCCGGCCACCACACGGGCGTGGCGTCGCTGAGCCGACCCGCCAGGACCTCGCCGATCAGGAGCTCCATGGTGTAGGGGCCGCGCTGGTCGTCAGGACCCACGACGACGTAGGCCTGCGGCTCTTCCAGGGGTGGCAGATCGGTCATTCCGTGAGCCTGCCACAACGGCGGCGCTCGCTGGCGGTCCGACGCACCGGAGTGCACCGTGCGCACGTAGGCACTCCCACCGGGGCGGCCGCCCACCCGCCCCCGCAGCGGCAAAGATGTGGCGAGCCAGTCGAGAGGACCGAGCCGAGTGGGACGCGCAGCCGAGCAGGACCGCCACCACGCCGCGCGCCCGGGAGCGCGGGCGGCACGACGGATGGCGGCTGCGCTCGTGGCCGCGGGAGCGCTCGCGCTGGTCGGGTGCAGCCTCGGCGACGACCGCAAGGTGGCGGACGTGACGCTCCCCGAGCTGGACACGACGACCACCACCGCTCCCCCGCAGCGCGACGACCGGCGCGGCCGGGGCGGCGACGGCGAGGAGGCGCCGCCGGCGCCGGTGTGGACCCTCCAGTTCGGTGGCTCCGGCGACGACGTCCCGCGGGCGCTGTCGTCCTCGGACGACCGGGTGGTCGTGGCCGGCTCGACGACGGGCGAGCTGCCGGCCCTCGTCGAGGGCGCCGCGGCGAGGCCGGTCCTGGGCGGCACCGACGTCCTGGTCGCCCACGTCGACACCGAGGGTGAGCTGGTGTCGCTGCAGGGGGCGGGCACCCCCGCCGACGACGTCGCGCTCGGCGTGGCACCGAACGGCGCCGGCGCCATGGCCTGCGGGTCCACGGGCGGCCAGCTCGGCTCGACCGTCGGTGGGTCCCTGGACCTGTGGTGTGGCCTGCTGGACGAGGACGACACGCTCGCGGGCGTGGTGCAGCTCGGCGGCACCGACAGCGAGGTCGCCACCGACCTGGCCGGTGACCCCGAACAGGACCGGCTGTACGCGGCGGGTCGGGTCGGGGGGCTGCTGCCCGGCGCCCAGGACCCGACCGGGCGCGGGCTCGGCGGCGGCGACGCGATCGCGCTGCGGCTCACCGCGGACGGCACACCGGTGTGGGCCCGCCAGTTCGGCACCCCCATGGAGGACGCGTCCACGGCGGCGGCGATCACCCCGGACGGCGACGGGATCGTCGCCGGGTACACCGACGGCGACCTCGGCCGCAGCTCGAGCGGTGGACGTGACGCGTGGATCTCGCGGTTCGACCCCGCCGGCCGCCAGCGCTGGATCACCCAGATCGGCTCCGCCGGCTCCGACGTCATCCACTCGGTGGCGGTCGCGGGCTCCGCGGCGAGGGGGACCGAGACCTTCGTCGCGGCCGGCACCACCGACGGGTCCCTCGGCGCCGGTGACGACGCCGCGCCGCCCGACGGGA
>JAAYBP010000217.1 GCA_012730075.1 Acidimicrobiales bacterium
CCCGCCCCGGCGACGACCCCGGCGACGATCGACACCGGCAACGCCAGGGGAGCGGTGGCCACCACGGCGACCGCCGCGGCGGCCCCGGCGAGCAGGATCGAGCCGGGTGCGGTGACGGCCCGGGCGACCGGCGGGGACCAGAACCGGTCGCGGAAGCTGCGGGACGCCACGGTCGGGCCTCAGAAGTTGCTGATCACGGCGGCGAACACCGAGTCGATGCTCTCGGGATCGGTCGCGTCGTAGGCGGTGGCGTTGGAGGCCTCGGCGATGCGCTCCAGCACGTCGGTGTCGGCTCCGGAGCCGTAGGCGATGGGGAAGATCCGGATCGGCTTGGCCAGCTCGCTCGACGAGTTGCGGGTGATGGAGGACACGAGATCCTCGAGCTGTCGGTCGTCGTCGCCCGGGTCGAGGTCCTCGTTGACGCCGTCGGTGAGGACGACGATCGCGTTGATCAGGAGCGGGTCGTAGTCGGCGAGGGCCTCGTCGTAGGTGGCCTGGATCACCTCGTACAGGGGGGTACCGGCCCGGGGGTACTGCTCGTCGAGCTCGCGGCGGAGCTCCTCCTTGTTCGCGGCCAGGGGTTCGACGGCGGCCAGGTCGAGCCACGAGCCGTCCTCGTCGGGGCCGAGGCCGGTCGTGAAGATCCGCAGCCCGACGAGGTCGTCGGCCTTGAACTGGTCGAGCGCCTCCTTGGCCGCCTCGACCGCCAACTCGAGCTTGCTGTCGCCGGACGTCCCGGCGGTGTCGCCCATCGACCCGGACACGTCGAGCACGATCGTCACCCGCGCGCCCTTGCGCTGCTCGGCCCAGTCGTCGAGCAGGTCGACCATCACCTGCGGCTCGGGGACCTCCAGCAGCGTCGCCGGTTCGGTGGCGTCGACGCCGAGGTCGGCGACGATCGGCTCACCGATCGCCACGTCGGGGTTGCCGGGCCGGAACCCGTACTCCAGCACCTTCCGCTGGTTCTCGGGGGTCTGCACGAAGTCCTCGAACGCCTCGGCCGCATCCCGCTCGTCGTCGGTGACCCACTCGGCGTCGAGGATGATGTAGGGGTTGTCCGAGTAGATCGACCCCTCCTCGGGATAGATCGCCACCAGCGGGATCTCCGGTGCCTCGGGACGTTCACCCGGGTCGAGGTTCCCGTCGGGGTTGCCGCGGTTGTAGTCGATCACCGACTTCTCCTCGACGGCCGCCGCCGACACGTAGGTCAGCGACGTGCCCCGCTGGTCGGTGCGGTACCAGTTGTTGAGGAAGGTGAGCGTGGTGTCGCCGTAGTGAACGACCGCCGACTCGACGGCGCGGGCGGCGTCGATGACCGCCGCGGAGGCGAGGTCCTCGGAGGACAGGCCCTCGGTCTTGCCGGCCGACGCGTAGGTCTGGGCGATCAGGGCGGACAGGCCGCTGGTGGAGAAGTTCGGGTTGGTCTTGCCGAGCCGGAACGGGCCCCACTCGGGGTGGCCGTAGGCGGCCCAGCCCTGCGGGTCCTGGGCGAGGCGGATCAGGTCGGCCCAGCCGACCGGCTCGTCCGGGTAGCCGAGGGCGTCGGCCATCGGCTCGGGCATGGCGATGACGAGCGGGGTCTGCATGAACGGATCGGCGTCACCGACGATCGGCTCCTGACCGCCCGCGATGAGGCGCTGGTTGACCACCGCGCCCCACGAGCTGGCCGCGGGCGACCACACGACCGGCAGCGGTCCGTCGGTGCTCTCGTCCCATCCCTCGGAGAGGCGCTGCGCCGCCAGCCCCGACGCCTTGGTGCGGGGGTAGGCGAAGGCGCAGCGTCCATCGCCGAGGTCGGCCGCGTCGGACCCGTTGAACTCCCCGGCCAACTCGGTCATCAGCGACGCCTTCTCGGAGGACACCGCGAGGTCGACCACGATGCAGTCCCCGGGGTCGCCGAACCCGCCGTCGTCCTTGACGCTGGCGTCCTCGTCGTCGCCGCCGCTGCACGCGGCGGTCGCGACGAGGGCGAGCGCCGCGATCAGGGCGACGGTCCTTCGGCGGCGGGTCAAGAGAGCTCCTCCCAGAGGGCGTACATCACGTCGGGGGCGGGCAGGCCGGACGACCGCTGGGGGCCGTCGGCGAACCCGGCCTCGGCGAGGGCGTCGAGGACATTCTGCTCGCCGTCACGGCCGAGGATCTCCGCGGCCACCTCCTCGGCCCCGCCGACGACGTCCGGTTCGTCGCGGAGGGGCGTGACCACGACCCCGATCGTCGGCGAGTCGACGATGTCGAACGCGCCGAGGCCCTCGCTTCCACCACGGCTCGTGCCCACGACCGCGTTGGCGATCGCCGCGGGTGTGGCGATTCCCGACAGCCGCCCCGGGAGGTAGATGTCGTCGGTCAGGCCGTCGAGGTCGTCGAACTCCGCCTCGGCGAGCGTGCCGGAGTGCTCGTTCACGTCGCGGCGGCTGGGCGCGTCGGATCCGGCCAGTCCGATCAGGGCGGCGCCGGCGGTCACGATGCCCGTCGAGGAGTCGAGGTCGGGGAGACCGAACGGGTTGCGGCCGGCGGCGAGGAGGCAGTCCCACGGCGCGGGATCGTCGCATCCGCCTTCGGGACGCAGCACCACGGCGAGCGACGCCGAGGCGACCGGCTTCGAGTCGCCGGCCGGAGTGGTGGCGTCGCCTCCGACGACGTCGGCGATCGGGTCGAGGGTGATCCACAGGTCGAACCCGGCGAGCGGATCGGAGCCCTCACCGGGGCCGAGCACCTCGCCGGCGGCCAGCACCTTCACCTCCTCGATCCCGGGGAAGGACTCCAGCCGCTCGCAGGCCTCGCCCAGGTCGGCGTCGCACACCACCTTCCAGCGCA